>NZ_JASOKQ010000058.1:0-711 GCF_030216265.1 Corynebacterium sp. UMB0012 | reverse complement strand
TGGTGTCGCAATGTCAAAGAACCAACCACGCTGCCACTGCGGCGGTGAGATGAAACGCAACGGCACCACCAGCAAAGGAACTACCAGGTGGCGATGCAAACACTGCGGCGCGTCGCGTGTGAAGCGCCGGATCGACATCACCAATTCCACGGGTTTTACCGCCTTCATTGACCACCTGACCACTGGCGCCAGCCTCGATATCATTGCCAGCCGTGTGGGATGCTCGCCGCGCACACTGCAACGCCGCTTCGAACCCTTCTGGCTCGTTGACGTACCCGATCCAACCATCGGACACATCGGGCGGGTCTACGACCAGGTGTTTCTAGACGGCACATATACCGCCGGCGGCTGTTTGATCATTGCCGCCACTATCGACCACGTCATCGCCTGGCACTGGTGCAAACACGAAACCACACGCGACTACCAACGACTTCTCGAGCGCATCGAAGCCCCACTTATTGCCGTTATCGATGGCGGCCAGGGAGCGTTTAGCGCGATCAAAAAGTGCTGGCCCACCACGAAAATCCAGCGTTGCCTCGTGCACGCCCAACGCGTGGTACGCCGCTACACCACCTCACGTCCCCGCACTGATGCTGGGCGCACCATCTACCGACTGGCGCTGAAACTGACCCGGATCACCACCCTGGACCAAGCAGCAGCATGGGGTGCGCAACTGCACGAATTCTCCACGATCTACCGTTCCTGGATGGA
>NZ_JASOKQ010000057.1:0-739 GCF_030216265.1 Corynebacterium sp. UMB0012 | reverse complement strand
GCGGCCGTGAGGTGGTGTAGCGGCGGATGACGCGTTGTGCGTGGACGAGACAACGCTGAATCATCACGTTTGGCCAGCAGGCTTTAATCGCGGTGAGTGCGCCTTGTCCGCCGTCGAGGACGACGCAGAGTGGCTCGGCGATTTTGCGAAGTAGCTGCGTGTATGCGTGGGCTGTTTCGTGTTTGGTCCAGTGCCACGCAATGACGTGGTCGCGGCTGGCTGCCACAAGTCGGCAGCCAGCCGCGGTGTAGGTGCCGTCGATGAAGATCTGATCGTAGACGCGCTGCGGGGCACCGTCGTTGGGGACGTCGATGAGCCAAAACGGTTCGAATCGGCGATCAAGTGTCCAACGACTCACCCTTTGTTGCCCGGCGAGTTCAGACAACGTCGCTGTGGAGGTGACATAAGAGACGAAGGCTTTAAAGTTGCGGGCCTGCGTGAGATCGGTGCGAGTTCGTGTCGTGGAGCTGCCGCAGTTCGGGTCTTTGCACCGCCACCTAGTTGTGCCTTTGGATGTGGTTCCGTTTTTCTTCATTTGCCCAGCACATACCGGGCATCGTGGTCTGTTTTTACTCACCCGGAAAGCACACCAACCCCCGGCTAGCACATGCGGGTGCCATTCCGATGGATTGAACACGAAACGGGCGGATATAAGCATAAAGACCTTATATCCGCCCGATTTACCCAGCCTGAGCAGCAAGATCGCTGTAACTCAGACACACTTTTTGCTACTTAACCC
>NZ_JASOKQ010000056.1:0-752 GCF_030216265.1 Corynebacterium sp. UMB0012 | reverse complement strand
ACCCGGCGTGCCGCCGGTGGGAACTGCAGAAACGGTACGAACCGCTCCCAGGCGTCGCGCCAGACTTTGACCGACTGGGGGTATTTCCGGCCAAGTTCACTGGCCTCGAAAGCATCCAGGCTGGCACGCGCGGTGTCCTCGTTAGCGGCTGTGTAGACCTCACGCAGCGCGCGGGAGACGCCTTTGCGGTCCTGGTAGGACACCCACCGGTTCGCAGCCCGAATCAGGTGCACAATACAGGTCTGCACCATAGAATTCGGCCAGGTTGTCTCCACAGCCTCCGGCAGGCCTTTGAGCCCGTCGCAGCACACGATGAACACGTCTTGGACACCGCGGTTGGCCAGATCCGCACACACCGATGCCCAGAATGCGGCGCCTTCATTGTCCGCGATCCACAATCCCAGGATGTGCTTGATGCCGTCCATATCGACACCAACCGCCATGTAGCAAGCCTTGTTGACCACGCGGTGGCCGTCACGGATCTTGACGCGTAGCGCGTCGAGGAAGAGCACCGGGTAAAACTCGTCGAGCTGGCGGTTTTGCCAGATCATGACCTCGTCTAACACCGCATCGGTAATGGTGCTGATCGTATCCGGACTCATATCCACCCCAAGAGTGGTCGCGAGGTGATGCTGGATATCGCGCACGGTCATCCCACCGGCGTAGAGCGAGATAATCATGTCGTCGAGCTCTGTGAGCCGACGTGCACCCTTGGGCACCATCCGGGGAGTAAACGTGCCGGCACGATCCCT
>NZ_JASOKQ010000055.1:0-776 GCF_030216265.1 Corynebacterium sp. UMB0012 | reverse complement strand
GGCATGGTGGTAGATTACCTTTCTTCCCAACCCAACCGGGCTGGATATCAGGTGTCTACCAAACAGGGGTCAGGTCCACGCCTACACCAACCAGACCACAACCACCGCCGCACAAGCACTCATCGACCTCATCCTCGAAGACACCTGAAGTGTCCCAGGTTTTGTTCCGTTTGAGTAGATGGGAAATCTGGAATATGCCAAGAAAATTTGACCAGGATGCGAAGGATCGTGTGGTCCGTCTTGTAGAGGACCGCATCTTGGCGGAAAATATGTCGATGCAAGCCGCGTGCCAGGCAGTAGCCCCAAAGCTGGGGGTGTCATGGCACACAGCCCGTCAATGGACCCAACAGGCCCGCCGTGCGGGAAACATCCCAGAACCCGTGCCTGAAGATCTGGCCGCCGAAAACGCGAGGCTTCGCCGTGAAAATCAAGAGCTACGCGACACCAATGAACTTTTAAAGGCTGCCTCAGCTTTTTTCGCGTCGGAACTCGACCCAAAACGTCGGAAATGATCCGGTTCATCGATGAATACCGGAATCGTTTCTCTGTCGAGTTCATCTGTAAGACGTTGAAGAAAAACCGCGCTGGTGGGTTCATCACCTCGCGTGGGTATCGTCAGTCCAAGGCCCGTGGGGTAAGTGCTCGCGGCCTTCGTGATGCTGTGCTGGTTGAACGCATTAGTGCTATCCATCGGGATAATTGAAGCGTCCTGGGTTTAGTTCCTACCTCAGCTAAGGAAGGATTGAACTATGCCTAGAAAGTATTCCGTCGAGTTC
>NZ_JASOKQ010000054.1:0-889 GCF_030216265.1 Corynebacterium sp. UMB0012 | reverse complement strand
TGAACTGGCCCCCGAAAGTTGGACTGGTTTAATTCTAGGCGGTTAGGGCTTCAAGGGTCTGATTTCGATATTGCATCGGGGTCAGACCCTTGAGTCGTTGTTGGATGCGTTCGGTGTTGTACCACTGGATGTACTCGTCGATGGCCTGGTTGAACTCTGCGACGGTGTCGAAGACTTCTCCGTGGTACATCTCGGTTTTCAAGTGCCCGAAGAAATTCTCCATGACCGCGTTGTCGTAACAGTTGGCTTTACGCGACATTGACTGAACACCACCGTTATCATGAATCAGGTTGCGCCAGGACGAATGCTGGTACTGGAAACCTTGATCGGTATGCATCATCCACCCAGGCTCAGGCGTACACGTTTTAATTGTCTTAGTTAAAGAATCGGCGGTAAACGCTGTCGACGGCGATGTAGCCACGGTGTGGGCAACGATTGAACGGTCGAACAGATCCATCACCGGTGACAGGTAGACCTTGCGGCCTGCGACCCTGAACTCGGTGACGTCGCTAACAAAGACGGTATTTGGCTTATCTGGGGTGAACTTGCGGTCAAGCGTGTTGTCGGCAATGTGGCTGATCGTCCCGTTATAAGAAACATATGGCCTGCGCCGGCGGACCTTGGCTCGAAGCCCCATTTCGCTCATGAGTTTGTAGACGAGCTTGTGGTTGACCACCCACCCCTGGTTGCGCAGGTCAAGTAGCACTCGTCGGTAGCCGTAGCGATGCTTGTTACGCTCGAAGCTTTCTAAGATCGCGTCTTTGAGCGCAGCGTGCTTATCCGGCTCGCTGAGTCGTTTCTGGTGGTAGAAGAACGTTGCTCTCGGCATGCCTGCCGCATCCAAAAGGTATTGCAGACGATGCCGTGACTTGAGGATGACAATCGCCTG
>NZ_JASOKQ010000053.1:0-895 GCF_030216265.1 Corynebacterium sp. UMB0012 | reverse complement strand
GGTGTCTGGTTCCATGACATCGTTCCGCTCTGTCTCACGACATCATTCCGCCCCACAAGGCCCTGATGTGCCACAACATCGTTCCACTGTTCCCGCACAACCACCCCAACAGGGAAAATGAGGCCACACGCACCAACCCAGGATGTAGCGAGACATACTTCCGCTCAAAATAGAGCATGGGCAAGAAACACACTTCCAACAAAGTCATCGTCGAAACCATCCTCGCAACCGGCATGAGCCATAAAGATGCCGCCGCACTCTTTAGCGTCAGCACCCGCTGGATCCGCGAACTTATCCACCGCTATCGCAAAGGCGGCTACCAAGCACTCGAACCACGCTCCCGGCGCCCACACTCCAACCCCAGACAAGTGCCAGAGAGCACGGTCAAAGCAATCCTCGATATCCGACAACACCTGGAAAACACCGGCCAAGACAACGGCGCCCACACCATCCGCTGGCACCTTCAACAACAAAAAATAACCCCACTACCAGCAGCATCGACTATCCACCGCATACTCAAACGCCACGGCTGGGTCATCGAACAACCTCACAAAAGGCCACGCAGTTCCTGGAAACGATTCCAAGCAGACCAACCGAACGAAACCTGGCAACTCGACTACAGCCACTGGTACCTCAACAACAACCAACGCGTAGCCATCCTGACCATCATCGACGACCACTCACGCTATGTCATCGCTTGCAAAGCCGTCGAGCACGAAACCGGCACCAACGTCATCGACACCTTCATATCCGCAGGAAACAAACATGGATTTCCCAAATCCACCCTCACCGACAACGGCAGCGTGTTCACCACAAAGCTCTACAGAAAAGCCGACACTCGCAACGGCTTCGAACAGCTACTGCTCCAAATGGGCATCCACCAAAAGAATGGAAC
>NZ_JASOKQ010000052.1:0-965 GCF_030216265.1 Corynebacterium sp. UMB0012 | reverse complement strand
CCAGGTTGAGCGGCTGGAAGCGGAAAACGCCTACTTAAAAAAATTGCGAGACTTGAGGAACCAGGGACACGCCTGAAAGCCCAGGCAATCGTCATCCTCAAGTCACACCACCGCTTGGACTACCTCCTGGATGCGGCCGGCATGGCACGCTCGACATTCTTCTACCACCAAAAACGACTCACCGCACCGGATAAACATGCCGAGCTCAAACAAGCGATCCGGGACAGTTTTCAGCGCAACAAACACCGCTACGGCTACCGGCGGGTACTGCTCGACCTGCGTAACCAGGGCTGGGTGGTCAACCACAAACTTGTCTACAAGCTCATGCGCGCCATGGGCTTGAAAGCCAAGATCCGCCAGCGCAGGCCCTACATCTCCTACACTGGCACAATCAGCTACATCGCTGAGAACACACTCGAGCGCAACTTCACCCCCGATAGGCTCAACACTGTCTTCGTCAGCGACGTCACCGAGTTCAAAGTCGCTGGCCGCAAGGTGTATCTCTCACCGGTGATGGACCTGTTCGACCGCTCAATCGTCGCCCACACAGTGGCCACATCGCCGTCTACGGCGTTTACCTCGGCTTCGTTGGCGCAGGCGATCAAAGCGTGTGCTCCAGAGCCGGGCTGGATGATCCACACCGATCAAGGATTCCAATACAAGCACTCATCATGGCGCACCCTGATTAGCCAGCACCAGGGAGTCCAATCGATGTCACGCAAAGGCAACTGCTACGACAACGCGGTCATGGAGAACTTCTTCGGCCACCTGAAAACCGAGATGTACCACGGAGAAGCCTTCGACACCGTCGCAGAGTTCAACCAGGCAATCGACGAGTACATCCGGTGGTACAACACCGAACGCATCCAACAACGACTCAAGGGTCTAACCCCGATGCAATATCGAAATCAGACCCTTGAAGCCCTAACCGCCTAGAATTAAACCAGTCCAACTTTCGGGGGCCA
>NZ_JASOKQ010000050.1:0-1058 GCF_030216265.1 Corynebacterium sp. UMB0012 | reverse complement strand
GTGTATGTCAAGCCCAGGTAAGGTTCTTCGCGTTGCATCGAATTAATCCACATGCTCCGCCGCTTGTGCGGGCCCCCGTCAATTCCTTTGAGTTTTAGCCTTGCGGCCGTACTCCCCAGGCGGGGCGCTTAATGCGTTAGCTACGGCACGAAAGTCGTGAAAAGACCCTCACACCTAGCGCCCACCGTTTACGGCATGGACTACCAGGGTATCTAATCCTGTTCGCTACCCATGCTTTCGCTCCTCAGCGTCAGTAACTGCCCAGTAACCTGCCTTCGCCATCGGTGTTCCTCCTGATATCTGCGCATTTCACCGCTACACCAGGAATTCCAGTTACCCCTACAGTACTCAAGTTATGCCCGTATCGCCTGCACGCCCGGAGTTAAGCCCCGGAATTTCACAGACGACGCGACAAACCACCTACGAGCCCTTTACGCCCAGTAATTCCGGACAACGCTCGCACCCTACGTATTACCGCGGCTGCTGGCACGTAGTTAGCCGGTGCTTCTTATCTAGGTACCGTCACAAAAAGCTTCGTCCCTAGCGAAAGGAGTTTACAACCCGAAGGCCGTCATCCCCCACGCGGCGTCGCTGCATCAGGCTTGCGCCCATTGTGCAATATTCCCCACTGCTGCCTCCCGTAGGAGTCTGGGCCGTATCTCAGTCCCAATGTGGCCGTCCACCCTCTCAGGCCGGCTACCCGTCGCCGCCTTGGTAGGCCATTACCCCACCAACAAGCTGATAGGCCGCGAGCTCATCCTACACCGAAAAAACTTTCCAACCATCACACTAAAAATGGCTCCTATCCGGTATTAGACCCAGTTTCCCAGGCTTATCCCGAAGTGCAGGGCAGATCACCCACGTGTTACTCACCCGTTCGCCACTCGAGTACCCTGCAAGCAGGGCCTTTCCGTTCGACTTGCATGTGTTAAGCACGCCGCCAGCGTTCGTCCTGAGCCAGGATCAAACTCTCCACAAAAAAATTTCAGAACAACATCCGAAACAGGCCGTGAAAAGCCCGAAACCCAACAAAAGAACAAACCACCACAAACCACAAA
>NZ_JASOKQ010000004.1:0-147721 GCF_030216265.1 Corynebacterium sp. UMB0012 | reverse complement strand
GTGACAACACCAGCAGCCACAATGGCGGCCACGGTGACAACACCAGCAGCCACAATGGCGGCCACGGTGACAACACCAGCAGCCACAATGGCGGCCACGGTGACAACACCGGCAACCACAATGGTGGCAATGGTCACGAGGACAAGGGTCAGGATGCTCCTCAGGGCGGCAACTCTGACAATGGCCACGGCCGCAGCGTCGAGGTTCAGGGTCAGCAGCCTGAAGAGACTGGCAACGCACTGCCATCCAACGCCGAGCGCGTTGAGATTAAGTCCGTACCGTCCGGCGCAACCGAGCTTGAGCCGGGTATGCAGGATTACATCAAGTAGTCCATAAGCATCGGTGAGGCGGCCCGCGGGTCGCCCCACCGGGGTTGAGACTTAAACACCAAAAATCCCCTCCAGGGTGTGACTGCACACGCTGGAGGGGATTTGCATATAACCTGCACAAGGTAGACAAATCGAGGAAGTAGAGGAAGCTAGCTATGGGAAAGCACGCGCAACCACAGCAGCCGGAAGACAATGGAATGTCGAAGTATCCGGCGAGTGGGGAAGAAGGGGGCGTCGGCAAGCGGGGCATGGGCCGTGGCAAGCTGATCGCTATTATCGCGGCCATCATTGTGGTGGCGCTGGTCTTGTTGCAGGTAGTGCTGTACCTGGCGCGCGATGATGAGGATGAGGCGGGTTCGGCGCCGGAGACGGTGGCCAGCGAGAGCGCGCCGGAGGAATCCGGGCCGAAGTCCGATGCCTTCGTGGATGATTCGGGCCAGCAGGAGCACGAGTATGAGGCCGCGCCTGGTGAGTTCAAGGGCTTTGAGGGCATGTCCGTGGGTATCGATGGCGAGTACGCGGCCGTGGACCCCGTACAGGTTACGGACCAGGGCGTGCTGCTTCCGCCACACGACGTCACCCGCGTGGGCTGGTACTCCGCCTCCGCAGTGCCGGGTGAGCCGGGCAATGTGGGCTCGAGTGTGATTACCGGCCACATTAACTATCAGGGCCAGGGCACTGGTTATGCGGAGAAGTTCACCAAGCTGAAGAAGGACCAGGAATTTACCGTGGTCATCGACGGCCAGGAGCGCACCTTCCGCGTGACCGAGGCTCCGTACCGCCTGCCTAAGGGCTCCGGATTCCCGGATGTGGTCAACGATAAGGAAGGCGAGAACCGTCTGGTTCTCATTACCTGTGGCGGCCAGTTCGTTGGTGGCGCGCTGGGTTATGAGGACAACATCATTACCGTGGCGGAGCCGGTAGGCGAGCCAGAGCAGCCCGCCGAGCAACCGGCAGGGGAGGCTCCGGCCGAAGCCCCAGCCGAGGCACCGGCTGAGGCACCTGCAGCCTAGGCTGAACCTTTTAAGGCGCCCTGTGGAATTGCCCACAGGGCGCCTTCGCCTATCCGGCTCACCTGGCATGTAGGTGGTGGGGTTGGGACCTAAATATGAAATAATTTAGGGCAGTAAACGCCGCTGCCTGCGGCTTAGAAGGAGCATTTTCATGGATAATCCAGGCGAGATCGCCGGTCATATTGGCACGCCGCTGACCAGCAATGCCACCAAGGTATTGCTGCTGGGCTCGGGCGAGCTGGGCAAGCAGCTGGCCATGTCCTTCCAGAACCTGGGCTTGGAGGTCCACGCGGTGGACTCGTATGCGGGCGCGCCGGCGCACCAGGTGGCGCAGTTTAGCTACGTCGCCGATATTAAGGACACCGGGCGCATCCTGCAGCTGGCACAGGAGATTCAGCCGCACTTTGTGGTTCCAGAGGTAGAAACCGTTGCGGTAGAAGCGCTGGAGGAGATGGAAGCGCATAGCGACGCCATCGTGGTCCCCTCCGCCCGCGCCTGCGCCATGACGCAGGACCGCCAGTGCGTGCGCGAGGTGGCGGAGAATATCGGGCTGCCGGTTTCCGCGTATCGCTTTGCTAGCTCCGTGGAGGAGCTCGAGGAAGCGGTGGGGGAGCTGGGCTTTCCGTGCATTATTAAGCCGGATGTGTCCACCTCCGGCAAGGGCCACATGATTGCTCGCGATGAGGAGGATGTGCGCACCGCGTGGGAGACCGTGCGGCGCGTGTCCTCGGATTCGCAACGCGTGGTGGCCGAGCGCTTCGTGGACTTTGACCTTGAGGTCACCCTGCTGGCTATTCGTTCCATTGATCCGGCCACGGGCAAGTTGGCTACGTGGTTTAGCGAGCCCATCGGTCACCGCCATGAGCGCGGCGACCTCGTGGAGGAGTGGCAGCCCACCGGCATGAGCGAAATCGCGCTGGAAAACGCACGCTCGGTGGCCGCGCGCATCTCTAATGAGTTGGGCGGGCGCGGCGTGTACTGCGTGGAGCTCTTCGTTTCGGGCGATGATGTGTACTTTTCCTCCGTGTCCCCGCGGCCCTCGGATACGGCGATGCTGACCTGCTATACCCAGCGTTTTTCCGCCTTTGACCTGCATGCGCGCGCGATTTTGGGCTACCCCATCGACGCCACCCTGGTCACCCCTGGCGCCAGCGTGGTCATCCACGCGGACGAGGAGTTAAATGAGGTGGCCTATACCGGCATCGCCGCGGCCCTCAACTACGCGGAAACGGATGTAAAACTCTTTGGCAAGCCCGGGGCCTACAAGGGCCGTCGCATGGGCTTGGTGTCTGCCACCGCGGAAAGCGCGGAAGAGGCGCGCGACCGCGCAGCACTAGCGGCGCACAAGATCGAGGTGACCTCCACGCCGGGCCTTTTGGCCCAGGGCGGTGCGCGCGGCATCGAGCCGGAGGCGGACAATGTCCCCGATATCGAGGTCGTGGAGTACGAGGGCGGCGTGGAGCTCGACCCGAAGCTCGCCTCCGGCGTGGACGACGCCGACTAGGAAGCGGGGCGCAGCATCGGCTGGTGGGGGACTCCCTCGTCGTCGAATAGCTCGCCTACCGGAGTAAAACCAAAGCCGGCGTAATAATCCACGAGGCCGGCCTGCGCCTCCAGGTAGAGCGGCTGGCCTGGGTGCATGCGCTCGCCTAGGTCGACGGCCGCCTGGAAGAGTTCCCGGCCGAGGCCCGTGCCGCGCGCGGCGGGCGCGAGTGCGAAGCGGCCGATTTGGGCGCCGGCGGCGTCGGCAAGCGCGGCGTCGTCGGCAGGCGCAGCCGGAAAGACGCGGGCCGTGCCGAGCAGCTCGTGGGTGTCCGCGTCCCAGGCCAGCAGGTGCACGGTCTGGGGGTCTGCGTCGGTGGCGTCAATCTCGGCATACGGGCAGCGCTGCTCGTGGACAAAGACGTCTACCCGCAGCTTGTAGAGCTGGTGGACGTCCAAGGCTGCCAGTTGACCCAAGGGCGCGGCGGAAATGAAATGCGGCATGGGCTAGGCCTGCGGGCCGGCGTGCTTGACCATTTCGTCCCACTCGACGATCTTGATGCGCTCGCGGCCGTGCGGTTCACCGGCGGCGCGCTCAGCGGCATCCAGGCGGTGCCAGCCTTCCCAGGTGGTCACGGCGATATCGCGGGAGGCCAGGAAGTCTAGGATGTCCTGCGGGTCGCGCTTGGTGGCAGGCTCCAAGTCGCCGGCCTTGTAATCGGCGATGAGCATGGTTGTGGTGTCCTTGGCATCGGACTTGGTATTGCCAATCAGGCCCACCGGGCCGCGCTTAATCCAACCGGTGGTGTAGAGGCCGGGCAGCTTTTCGCCGTCGACATTGGCCAACACGTGGCCGCCGTCGTTGGGCATGGTGGCCTTGGTCTCGTCGAAAGGCACGCCGTCGACGGACTGAGGGTAGTAGCCCACGGCGCGGTAGACGGCTTGGACCGGCCACTCGGTGTACTTGCCGGTACCGGTTACGGTGCCATCACCGTTGAGCTCAGTGCGCTCGGTCTTGATGGCGGTGACGTGGCCGTCCTCACCCAGCACCTCTACCGGGGACTCAAAGAAGTGGATGTAGAGCTTGTGCGGGGCATCGCCCGGCTCGCGCATAGCGTAAGACTCGAGGGTCTGGCACACCAGGTCTGTGGATTTGGCGGCGCGGCGTGCCTCCTCAGAGGCGGCGTCATACTCGATGTCCTCGGGGTTGACAATGACCTCGATGGTCGGGGACTCGTCCAGTTCCTTGAGCTCCTTCGGCGTGTACTTGGCCTGTGCCGGGCCGCGGCGGCCGAAGACGTGGACCTCCTTGGCGCGGTTTTTCTTCAGCGCTGCATAGACATTATCCGGGATCTCGGTAACAAGTAGCTCGTCGGCGGTCTTAGCCAGGATACGGGAGACGTCGAGGGAGACATTGCCCACACCGACGACGGCGACAGATTCTGCAGAGAGATCCCAATCGCGTTCGAAGTTGGGGTTGCCGTCATAAAAGCCTACGAATTCGCCGGCGCCATGGTTGCCCTTGAGGTCCTCGCCCGGGATGCCCATGCGCTTATCGGCGGTAGCACCGGTGGCGAAGATAATGGCGTCATAATATTCGCGCATCTCCTCGACGGTGATGTCCTTGCCCACCTCAATATTGCCCAGGAAGCGGATCTCTTCCTTTTCCATAACGTTGTGCAGGGACTGCACGATGCCCTTAATACGCGGGTGATCCGGTGCCACGCCGTAGCGGATCAAACCGAACGGCGTCGGCATCTTTTCAAAAAGATCGATCTGCACATCGAGGTCGGATTTCACTAGAAGGTCAGAGGCGTAAATGCCTGCCGGGCCGGAGCCGACCACGGCGACGCGCGCTGGGTTAGTCATGTGCTTAGGGTGTCCTTTCTTTCGTTGTGCTGCATATTCTACGCGGTCACTATGCGATAAAAACCACAGCATTACTAACCCCAGTTTAGGGCGGTCACGATGGGGCATAGGAGGGGGTAAATCGCGTACAGTGGAATAGTCACCGCGTGTTAATAACTGTGATGGCTGACATGAAGTTATGACACGCGTTAATTGTGTTCAAATGACCGTGACTGAAAGGTAAATTGCATGTCTGCATCTCATTCCGCAGTTATTAGCGCTATCGGCCGTGGCTTCGATGGCCTCGATGTGCCCGCCTTGGCTAAAGACCTAGGCGCGGAGCTCATCCGCCTCGAAGACTTCGATGCCACCGTCGCCGCCGTACTTGCTGAGGCTCCCGCCGCTGAGAACATCGTGGCGCAGGGCACCGGCGATATCGCCTTCGATGCCGAAGTAGCTGCCGCCCTTGGCCTGCCGCTGGCCATCATTTCCGGCGCCCCGCAGCGCACCGGCGAGCTGGCACAGCACAATGCGGAATCCTTGGGTGCCACCGTTGCTGGCATCTTCACCGACCTGGAAGCGGTTCCGGGCGCACTTGCTGCGCTTGGCGACGTCTCCCCGGTCATGTCCGCAGACCTCTTCCAGAAGCAGCTTATTGACCAGGCCCGCGCCGCCGGTTCGCACATCGTTCTGCCAGAGGGCGACGATGATCGCATCCTCGAGGCCGCACACGTGGTGCTGCGCGATAAGGTTGCCAAGCTGACCATCCTGGGCAACGAGGCCGATATCAAGGCCCGCGCCGAAGAGCTCAAGCTCGACCTGGCCGGTGCCGAGATCATCAACCACCTCGAGTCCCCGCTGGCAGAGGAGTTTGCCGCCGACTTTGCGGAGCTGCGCAAGAAGAAGGGTGTCACCCTCGAGCAGGCTCGCGAAACGATGAAGGACATCTCCTACTTCGCCACCATGATGGTGCACAAGGGCTTGGCCGATGGCATGGTCTCCGGCGCTGCCCACACCACCGCCCACACCATCAAGCCTTCCTTCCAGATCATCAAGACCAAGCCGAACGCTTCCGTGGTCTCCTCCATCTTCCTGATGGTCATGCGCGGCCGCCTGTGGGCCTTCGGTGACTGTGCCGTCAACCCGAACCCCACCGCCGAGCAGCTGGGCGAGATCGCCATCGTTTCCGCACAGACTGCCTCCCAGTTCGGCATCGACCCGCGCGTGGCCATGCTGTCCTACTCCTCCGGCACCTCCGGCTCCGGCCCGGACGTTGAGCGCGCCGTGGCCGCCGTGGAGGCCGCCAAGCAGCTGGATTCCTCCGTCAAGGTGGATGGCCCGCTGCAATTCGACGCCGCCTGCGACCCGGGCGTTGCGGCTAAGAAGATGCCGAATTCTGAAGTGGCCGGCAAGGCAAACGTCTTCGTCTTCCCGGATTTGGAGGCCGGCAATATCGGCTACAAGACGGCACAGCGCACCGGCGGCGCACTCGCCGTGGGCCCGATCCTGCAGGGCCTGAACAAGCCGGTAAACGATCTGTCGCGTGGCGCGACCGTTCCGGACATCATCAACACCGTTGCAATCACCGCTATTCAGGCTGGAGAGAAATAAATGTCATACGTTCTGGTCCTTAACTCAGGTTCTTCCTCCGTTAAATTCCAGCTGGTCGATCCCGAATCCAGCGCCACGGATACCCCGCTGGTTTCTGGTCTGGTCGAGCAGGTTGGCGAGCCCCTCGGCGCCGTCACAGTCAAGACCGGTGGTGAGAAGTACAAGGAAGAGCTGGAAATCCCTACTCACTCCTTCGGCCTCGAGCGCGCTTTTGCCATCATGAGCGAACATAACGTTGGCCCGACCGACGTGGATGTTATCGCCGTTGGTCACCGTGTTGTTCACGGCGGTCGCCTCTTCTCCGAACCACAGCTCATCGTGGACCAGATTGAGTCCATGATTGAAGACCTCATCCCGCTGGCTCCGCTGCACAACCCGGCCAACCTGGACGGCATCCGCGTGGCCCGCAAGATGCTGCCGGATATTCCGCACGTTGCCGTCTTCGATACCGCGTTCTTCAATACCCTGCCGCCGGCAGCTGCGCTATATGCCATCAACAATGAGGTAGCGTCCAAGTACGATATCCGCCGCTACGGCTTCCACGGCACCTCTCACGAGTTCGTCTCCCAGCAGGTGCCGGCCCTTTTGGGCCGCGACCCAATGCACACCCACCAGATCACTCTTCACCTGGGCAACGGTGCTTCTGCTGCGGCCATCCGCAATGGCCGCGCCATCGATACCTCGATGGGCCTGACCCCGTTGGCCGGTCTGGCTATGGGTACCCGTTCCGGTGACATTGACCCGGGCATCATCTTCCACCTCGTCCGCGAGGCGGGCATGAGTGTGGACGAGATTGACACCCTGCTCAATAAGCAGTCCGGTGTCAAGGGCATCTCCGGTGTCAATGACTTCCGTACGCTGCGCGAGCGCATCGACAACGAAGACCAGGACGCGTGGCTGGCCTACAATATCTACATTCACCAGCTGCGCCGCTTCATCGGTTCCTACATGATTTCCCTGGGCCGCGTTGACGCCATCACCTTTACCGCCGGTGTGGGTGAAAACGATACCGAGGTGCGCCAGGATTCCCTCTACAACCTGGATATGTACGGCATCCACTTTGATAAGGAGCGCAACCTGGTCCGTTCCGACCAGCCGCGCATGATCTCCACCGAGGATTCCCCGGTCAAGGTCTTCGTTGTGCCGACCAACGAGGAGCTGGCGATCGCCCAGAAGTCTGCCGAAATCGCCGCTATGGCGCGTGAGGCTGGCATGTACAAGTAGAGATTCTCACGTCTAGCTAGCGGCTGGAATATGAATAAGGGGCGTGCGGTCCGCAAGGGATCGCACGCCTCGTTTTTGTCTCTGAACCTAGTACAGCAACTGTTTCGTTTATTTCGTTTATTTTGTAAGGTGAGGGTATGAAGGACTTACAAAATGGCGGGGCAACTCGGGATACCAGCCCAGCGGAAGAGGCTTTATTAAGGCTCAATTCTGTGTTGGAGGCAAAAGATTCACCGGCACCAGTGGATATATTCGTGCAAGGAACCGAGCAAATAATCGCAATTCCGCGAGAAATCGCTGAAACCCTGCAGAAAGTTCTCGTCATTGAAGCGGCAGGGAAATCGGTCCGCGTAGTGCCCGAGGAATCCGAATTCACCACGCAACAGGCAGCAGACTTTCTCAATGTTTCGCGGCCACACGTTGTAAAGCTCATTGATGAAGGGAGCCTTCCCGGCTACAAGGTTGGTTCCCATCGGCGCGTGAGTCTTGCGGATCTGCAGAAATACAAGAATGAAAGAGATGTCCGTCAGCGCCGTGCCGTAGCTGAATTAACAGCCTTATCGGAGGACCTGGAGCTATATTAGTGGGGCGGCTGTACGAGCCTGTGTAGCGATTAGAAGGTGGTGACCGGGCGGACCTGGTTGGCAAGGTCAACGAGCGCGTAGCGGTGGCGGCTAAACGGCGCTTGGCGGGCGAGGGCACGGAGGGTCTCGGACAAGCCGGTGCGCAGGCCGCGCTGGGTAAAGGCGTATTCGAAGAGATCGTTGGGTGAAGCTGCACGGGAAAGATCGGCGTTGCGCAGGAAGTTCAGGCCAGCGGAAATGACGGCGATCTTGATCTGCAGGAAGCGCGGCTCGTTGGTGGGCACCTCTTCGAGGCGTCGGGCAGCGCGGCGAATGCGGGATTCGGAAAGGTCCTGGACGATGAGCTGGAGGATCGTCGTCAAGCGGGCCATGCGGTAGTGGCGCGACGCATTGGGAACCTTGTCGAGGACCACGACGGCTACCTCCACCTGGCCCTCGGAGCGCAGCTGGCGGGCGAGGCCAAAGGCGGAGGAGACGGTGGTGGGGTTGGTGGACCACACAATGCCGTAGAGGCGCATGGAGTTAAAGCGCAGCGCGGCCGGATCCTGGGTGACGTGGTTCCAGATTTCCGGCTGGCCCTCAAAGGCGGAGTTAGGGAGATCGGCCAGCGTGGAATGCATATTGGAGCAGGCCCGCGCCACGGTGGGGTCAATAAGCGAGGTATCGCTATAGTCCAGCTGCTGCAGGATGAGCTCGTTGATGGCGGCGATGGCGAGCTTGGGAGCCGCCTCGCCCGGCAGGAGGTCGAGGACGGTGGAGAAGTACTTTTGAGCGTCACGGTAGTCGTCGTGAAGCAGCTCGGTAATGCCGGCGTACCACTGGAAACGCCAGTCGCGGCCGAGGCGATCCTCGATGGAGCTAAGCCACTGGCGGGCCTGGCCGGTATAGCCAAGGTCAATCATGGAGCGCACCACGCCTAGCGGGATTTCGGCCGAGTGCTCGTACTCGGGGGTCTGCATGGCCTGGCGGAGGGTCTCCAGGGCCTCCTGTGGCTCCGCATAGGAAGCGCCCTGCAACAGGCCGGCGCCCACGTCATCGCGGTCCAGCAGTGGCGTAGGCAGGGCGGAGACGACCTCGGGGGCGGTGATTTGGACGGTGCGATCGATGCCGTCGATAAGCTGATCCGTGCGGAAAACTAGGTGCTTGGTGCCAAAGGTGGTACGTTGCGGCGAGAAAAGCGAATGTTGGGATGGGTACTGCAGGCCGTCGCGGATGGCAATGACCTCGCGCAGCACGCCATAGAGCTGGGTGCGCAGCTCCTTGATGGAGGTAAAGCGACGCTTTGGATCCGGGTTCGTGGCGCGCTGCAACAGGCGGTAGAGCGACAGAAAACGGCGCAGCTCCGGCTCTTCGGTGGGGGTGGGGATGCCGGACAGGTAGACGCCGTCCTCGGTGGGCAGCTTGAGGCAGAGCGAAGCCAGGGTGCGGCCGATGGTGTAGATATCGCTGGCGATGGAAGGGCCCTCGGTGGCCACTTCCGGGGCTTGGTAGCCCTTGGTGCCGTAGATATAGCCAAACGCGCCAATGCCGGAGACCGCGCCCAGGTCAATGAGCTTGACCTGGTCCTCGGTGACGATGATGTTATCGGGCTTTAGGTCGTTATAGACCACCCCGCGCGAATGCAGGTACTCCAGCGCGGGCAGGACTTCCAAGATATAAGCAATGGCGATATCGACCGGCAGGAGCTTATCCGGCTGCTTTTTGCGCCTGTTTCTTAGCGACGGCCCGCCGACATACTCCATGACAATAAAGCCGCCGGGCACCCGGGCGTCATCGATGAAATTGAAAATCTTGACGATGCCAGGGTGGGTGATATCGGCGAGGAACTCGCGTTCTGCCACTGCAGCGGCGGTTTCATCGGCCGATTTTTGGGCCTGCATACCTTTGAGGACAACCACTCTTCCGGAGACAAAGTGATCATTGGCCAGGTAAATCCAGCCCATGCCGCCGTGGGCGATAACGCCCAAGATTTCGTACTGTCCGGCCACCATGTCACCGGGCTGTAGCTGTGGTGGCGGAATCTTCTTGCCTGAAGATTCCTCGGTGGGATCAATGAGCGCATCGGTCGGCTCGGCCGGGGTGATAAAGGGCAGGCGCACCATGCCATCGGCCACGCGGCGTTCGGTGCGGTGGGTGCCGCGGCGTTCGCGGAAGGTATCGAGCGCGCGGCGGCGCGAGCGCTGCGAGGAGTCCTCTTGGGATTTTTGGACGCGCTGCTGTTCACGTTGGGCGCGGATATTATCCAGATCCGCCAGAAGGCTGGAGATATGGTCTGGGTCGATGGAACCATCGCCGTCCTCGTCTTCGTCTGCGAAGGGATCGAAGGCAACCGCGGAAGTGCCGGCATCATCGCCGGGCTCATCCTCGGCGGCGAAGGGGTCGAAGGCTACGGCCGCAGTGCCCTCTTCGTCTTCGTCCGCAAAGGGGTCGAAAGCCACGGCGGCGGTGGTGGGGCCATCATCCAAGGGGGCATCGTCTAGCGCATCCGGCTCCTGCGCGGAGTTGGCGGCGTTGGTGGGCTGGCGGAAGGCGCGCTGGGTATCGAGGTTCTCGGGCTCGATGTACTCGAGCTCGTCGTCGCTGAAGTTTGGGTTATGGCTCATGGCTTAGCGTCCTCCTCGATGTACTTGCCGGCCGGCAGGGTGGGCTCTTCCAGGTAGGCGCCGAGCCACTCCTCAAAAATGGAAGACCAAGTGCCGTCGCGGCGGATGCGTTCGAGCGTGGAATTTATTTGGCGCAGCAGCGGGCGGGTGTCCTGCTGCTTGCTGGGGCGGCGCACGGCCACGCCGTAGTTCTCGGTCTCTAGCGGCTCGCCCACGATGGAGGTATAGGAGTCTTGGGCGGCCATGCCGGAGAGCAAGGCATCATCGACGACGATGCCATCGGCCTGGTTGAGTTGTAGGGCCATCAGGCAATCGCCCCAGGAACGGGTAACCAAGATATCGGACTTGGGGGCGTGCTCGCGGATAGTTTCCAGCGCGGTGGACGCGCCCACACCGCATAGGGTCTTACCGGCGGCGTCCTCCACGGACTTCATGCCGGAATTGGTGAGCACCAGCATGCGGGTTTGGGTGCTCATATAGGGAATGGAAAAGGCCACGTCGCGCTCGCGTTCCGGGCTAATGGTCATGGTGCGCACAATCATGTCCACCGCGCCAGTATTGAGGGTATCGACGCGGTCGGAGGATTCCACGAAGCGGAAGTCCACCTTGTTGGGATCACCAAAGATATCGCGGGCAATCTCGCGGGCAATCTCCACCTCGAAGCCGCGCACGTCACCAGTGGCGGCATCGCGGTAGCTCAGCAAGTTATTGGAACGGTCCACGCCCACGATGAGACGGCCGCGCTTGACGATGTCCGGCACCCGCTCCTTCGCCTTCCTATCATCCGGGCGGTAGCTGCCCCTGATTTCCTCATCAGAGGCACGGTGAGCTGGGGTAGATCCCGCCTTTTCAATTTCCGCTCCTTCCGGCAGCGGCGGGCCCGGCTTTGAATCGAGGGCGTGCTCGGCGGGCGCCTCCAGCGGCGGGGTGGAGCGAACATCGCACGAGGCTAGCGGCAGCGCGGTGCAGATGCAGGCAAGGGTAGCGAGGGCAAGGCGTGTGCGGCGCATTAGAGGTACTCCTGCAGTCGAGGACGGATGCCCAGCCACACGGCAATAATGGCGCACAAGGTCAGCAGGAACACGGCCGAGGACACCGCAGTCATGGCGGTCAGGCCGCGCTCCAAGTAGCTGCGCATGGCGATGCGCGCCTGACCGATGAGATCCGAAAGCTCCGCGTCGAGCTCATCAAAGGAACGCGCCGCGGTCATCTCGCCATTCCTGGGCTCGGTGGCCGTGGCCTGGTAGATGGCCTCATCATAGTCGCCGTCCTTGAGCGCACCCATGAGTTTGTCGTGGGTACCGCGCCACTGCTCGGCGGCCGCCCGGGCGCTGTGAATGAGTTCTGGGTCGGTGACCTCCACGTCCTCATCATTGAGCGCTTCCTCATAATCCTCGAGGGCCCCTTCGATGGAGTTGATGGAGCTGGAAAAGCGCACCATCGAATCCTCCTCGGAGGACCGCAGCACCAGCGCCAGGGTCTCAGAGGTACGCGCCTGTTGCGCCTCAATCCGCGAGGCCGTGAGCGAATCCCACGGGCGCGAGGCGGTCTCAAAGCCCTGGTGGCCGGTGGACCAGGTGGCGAGGTTGGATAGTGCCACCCAGGAGATGGCCAAGAAAAGCAGCACGCTGGCAGTTAAGAAGCCGCGGTTAAAACGCCGGCGGGTCTGGCGCCACAGCCACCATTGGGCCACGGCGAGGAAGAAGAGCGCCGCCAAGAGGCCGGAGAGCGGCACCCACTGTGGGGAGGTGAGCTTTTGCTGTTGCTGGTTTACCTTGGCGGTGGTCAGCTGGAACAGCTCGGAGGCAGCCGGCAGGATACGCTCGCGCATCAGCGCCGAGGCATTGGACATATAGGAATTGGCCACCGCATTGCCGGCTCGGTGGTTGGCGCGGGCCTTTTCCACCATTGCGGTATAGACGGGGAGCTCGCGTTGGATAAAGGTCACCAGCTCGCGCACACGGTCGTCTTCTTGCGTGGTACCCAGCACGGATTCGGTGGCTGCCACCGAAGCGGCATCAATGGCTTCGTTATATCTATCGCGGTTGTGCTCTGATTCCACACCGGCCTGCACGAAGCCGGTGGTGGCCACGGTATCGGCCACCGAGAGCGAACTATAAAGGTGGTGCGCCGCATTCGACATCGGCTCGGTGGTGCTTAGCAGCTCGTCCAAATCGGAGTGGCGGGCGGCAGAAGACTGGGACATCGATAAGCCGGCAGCGCCTAGGGCTACGGTGAGAATGAGCGTGACCGTAAAAAGCTTGCCTGGGGTAGTGGAGGCGAAGTAGTAAAAGCGGCGCAGCAGGCGCGCCGGGCCCGCGAACCATTCCATGGCGCGGCTACTGAGCCCGCTGAAGGCCGGGCCGGTGGGCGCGGTAACCTCATCGAGCCAGTGATCGCTCGGGTGAGCGTGCTCGTCGTGCACGCTTTCTGCCCGGACTGCCTGCTCGGTCATTCACTTAGAATAGCGCCCGCAGTGTGCTGGGCGCCACCATATACCCGCGTGTGTGGCTAGGATAGGCAGCATGCATAACCCTCACAGTGGAGACGGCTGGGCGGCAGGCCCCGGCGGCATTCGCGTCTGGGGAAAATTTGGTGCCGCCGGCCTGTTCCTCGTCGCCGGGCGCAAGGTGCTCCTCCAGCACCGCGCCGCGTGGACTAATCACGGCGATACCTGGGGGATTCCGGGTGGCGCCCGCGATTTTACGGAGACGCCTACCCAGGCCGCGCTGCGTGAAACCCATGAAGAATGCGCGATTGCGCCCCAAGATGTGGAGGTGCTCGATGCGCGAGTAACGGCCGGGCCCTATCCCGCGGCGGGGGATCTGCCGGGGGAGTGGACCTATACCACCGTCCTAGCACGCACGCGTACTGGCGCACCGCTTCCTACTACAGCTAATGAAGAGTCCTATGAGCTGCGCTGGGTGCCTTTTGAGGAGGTAGAAAGCCTCCCCCTTCTGGCCGCCTTCCGCCACGCCTTTCCCGCCCTGCGGGAGAGTGTGGAGGCATTGAACAGGTAAAGTTGCCGGATTTATGGCACGCTAGTGCCATGATCGAAGTAGAAGGACTGACTAAACAATATAAGTCTGTCCGCGCCGTTGATGATCTCACCTTTCAGGTAAAACCCGGTATGGTCACCGGGTTCCTGGGTCCCAATGGCGCGGGCAAATCCACCACCATGCGCATGATTTTGGGTTTGGACACTCCAACGGCCGGCAAGGCGCGCATCAACGGCAAGCACTACCACGAGCTCAAACAACCCCTGCGTGAGGTAGGTGCCTTGCTCGATGCCAAGGCGGTGCACCGCAACCGCAGCGCCGCCAACCACCTGAAATGGATTGCGCAGTCCAATGGCATTTCTACTTCCCGCGTTGATGAGGTCCTGGGGCTGGTAGGGCTTTCCGACGTCGCCGGTAAGAAGGTCGGTGGCTTCTCCCTCGGCATGGGCCAGCGCTTAGGCCTAGCCGGCGCGCTGCTCGGTGACCCGGGCATCCTCATTTTGGATGAGCCGGTCAACGGCCTCGATCCGGAGGGCATTCGCTGGGTCCGCCAGCTTGTGCGCGCCCTAGCCAATGAGGGCCGCACCATTTTGATTTCCTCCCACCTACTGTCGGAGATGTCCCAAACCGCCGACCATCTCGTGGTCATTGGTAAGGGCCGTTTGGTAGCGGACCAGCCCACCTATGACTTTGTGAAGGACCACTCGCAGTCCTCCGTGCTGGTGCGCTCCGACCATCTCGATGCCTTCAGCTCCGCGCTGCGTGCCGAGGGAATCGCCTTTACCGAGTCCACCGACCAGGAAGGCCGCCCCCGTTTGGTGATTGCCAACCAGACCACGGACTTTGTGGGCCAGCTAGCCTACTCCACTGGGGTGCCACTTAATGAGCTCAGCCTCAAGCGTGCCTCCTTGGAGGATGCCTTCATGGAGCTTACTGGCGACGCCGTCCAGTACCACGGCTCCACTGGTGCCCCCACCCCCGGAACCGCTGGCGCCGCCACTCCGTTCGCTCGACCCACCCAGCAGGAGGTTTAAGTCGCCATGCTGAATACTTTGAAGTCCGAATGGACCAAGCTGCACACCACCCGCTCCTTCTGGTGGACCACCTTCATCTTCCTCTTCTTTGCCTGGGGTTGGGCCATCCTCAATGCTCGTTTGACGAAGCCGGCAGAAACCCCTGAAGAGGCAGCAATGGGCATGGGGATTATCACCTCGGATGGCGCGGTGTCCTTCCTGTTGTTCCTCGGCCTGCCCGTGCTCATGATCCAGGCCATCATGATCGTGACCACCGAGTACCGCTTTGGTACGCAGACCATCACGTTTATGGCTACCCCGCGCCGCTGGTCGGTGGCCTTGGTCAAGCTGCTCATGTATGCGGTTATCGCGGCCGCGCTGACCTTTATCGCCGTGGCGGGCGCCTACCTGCTTACCGAGCTTTTTGCCCACGATGAGGTAGCCGCGGAGTTCCACCCTTGGGACGATGAGATGGGCCAAAAGCAGCTGTGGAAGTACCCGCTGGCTGCCGCGCTACTCGTCCTCTTCGCACAAGGCCTAGGACTGCTGCTGCGCTCGACGGCCGGTGCCGTGGCTATCGGCCTCATCCTCTTCCTCGGCGTGGACAATCTCGTGGCCACCATCCCCAAGGTCGGCAGCAAGCTGGTGAACTTCATGCCGTTCAAGTCTTTCCAGTCGTGGCTGCTGGAAATGGAACCGGTTGATGCTCCGTGGAAGGAAAACTGGGGATTCTGCCTGGTATTTATTGCCTGGGCCGTTATCCTGTGGGTCCTCGGTGTCCTCTTGCTGCAAAAGCGCGACGCCTAAACACCCACCCATATAACGCTTCACCGCTCCGGCCGGCAGTTCATTCTCGCTGCCCGCCGGGGCGGTTTCTTGTTGCCAGGCTGTCTTCGCTGCAGTCGTGATGGTTCGTGTTTGCTCTACTGCAGCGCGGAGGTAAGGCGCATGACATTATCCACGTAGCGGCGGATAAAGCCGCGCTCATTCCACTCCTCCAAAGTTAGCTCGTGGCACACCGTGCGGTAATTGGCTACGAGCTGGTTGAATTGGTCAATGAGGTCGCCCTTGGCCACCAACATGGTGGATTCATAGTTCAGGCCGAACGACCGCGGGTCCATATTGGAGGAGCCGAACATGCACAACGGGTCGCGGCCGGGATCGTCCGGGTCGGTAATGATGAACTTGGAGTGCAGCACAAAGGGGTAGGGGAATTGGTAGATGTGTACGCCTGCCTCTAGCAGGGCTTGGTAGTAGGAGGACTGGGCGTGGTTGACCATAAACTGGTCCGCCTTTGCTGATACATAAAGTTCCACGTCCACGCCGCGGTAGCAGGCGGTGGTCACAGCTTCCAGCAGGGACTCATCCGGGACGAAGTAGGGCGAGCACAAAACTAGCCGGTCCTTGGCGTGGTGCACCAAGGAGTTGAACATGCGCAGGTTTGGCTCAGTGGTATAACCCGGCCCGGAGGGGATGATTTGCAGGTGGTTGGCGTCGGCAGTCTGGGCGTCGTCATAGGGCAGCTCATCGAGCGGAAGGTTCTCGCCTGCCTCCAGGTACCAATCTACGGCGAAGACTGCAGACATAGAAGTTACAATTGGCCCGGAGAGCTCCACCATGTAGTCAATCCAGTAGCGATCCTTGGTTTTGTACTGGCGCTTAATCATATTCAGCGAGCCGATAAAGCCCACCTTGCCATCGATGATCACCAGCTTGCGGTGGTTGCGCAGGTCCGGACGCCGGAAACGGCCCTTGTGTATTTGAATAGGCAGCATGAGATGCCAGTCCACGCCTATCTCTGTTAGCTGCTTGCCCAGCTTGAAGTAGCCCTTGTACTTAAAACTGCCGATCTGATCCAGCAGCAGCCGCACCTTTACGCCGCGGGCGGTAGCCCTGCGCAGCGACTCGAAAAATACGTCCGTGACCTCATCCCAGGACTGGATGTAGATCTCGATGGACACGTACTTCTCGGCGCGGTCAATGGCGGCTGCGATGGCGCGAATGGACTCGTCATAATCCGCGTGTAGACCAAGATTGTGGCCCACCAACGCCGGGAATCCGGTTAGCTCGCGGTTGAGCCGGATGACCGACTCTATTTCCGCCGAAAGGATGCCCTGCGGATGGTCCGGGGTGCGGGCCGTGACACTTTCAATCTTCTCATTGGCTTCTTGCTGGATGCGGTGGCGACGCCGGTTGATATACGGCGAGCCCATGAGCAAAAACAGCGGCAGGCCGATAAACGGCAGTACCAGAATTGCCAGCAGCCACGCGGTGGAACTGGAAGGCCGGCGGCCCTCGGGCACGAAGCCGACGGCAACGATCTTGATCCCGTAATCCAGGATCAGGAATACGAGCTGCCAAAAACTGAGATCAAGCGACCAAGACATCTATTTCACGGAATCGAAATCGGGCAGATCGTAATCTGCGAGAAGCGGGCAGTGATCGGAGGTTTTATCGCCGGCGCGCTCAACCAAGTCTACCTGTGCGCCGGTTACGTGTTGAGCAAGTGGGGCTGAAGCCAACTGGAAATCGATGCGCATGCCTTCGTTCTTTTGGAAGCGCATACCCTTGTAATCGAAGTAGGTATAGCGTTGGTCCTCGGTGAACCGGCGGGTGACCTCCTCGAGCCCGGCTTCTTCCAGCATCTGAAATGCGGCGCGTTCTGGCTCGGTGACATGCGTCTTCCCGCGGAAGGCTTCGATGTCCCATACGTCTTCATCGCGCGGAGCAATATTGAAATCACCGGTCAAAAGAAGCTTAGACTGCGCATTATTTTCCGCATAGTGTGCCAAGTGATAGAGAAAGTCCAGCTTGTAGTCATAGTGGCGGTCCGTGATCTCGCGGCCGTTGGGCACGTAGAGGGACCAAATTTCTACGCCACGGATGCGGGCCCCTAGCGCTCGGGCCTCACGGTCTTGTGGTTTTTCCGGATCTTTGGCAAAGCCGGGCTGGCCCGGAAAGCCGACCAAGACCTCCTCCGGCTCTTCCTTGGACACAATGGCCACGCCGTTCCACTGGTTGAGCCCGTGGCACGTGACGTGTAGGCCCGCGTCCTCGAAGGCCTCGCGTGGAAACTTATCGTCTTTCACCTTAGTTTCTTGCAGGCACAAAACATCGATGTCGTGCTTGGAGATAAGGTCCAGCGCCCGCTGTATGCGGGTGCGGACGGAGTTAATATTCCACGTGGCGATGCGCATGCCACATACAGTACCTGCCCGCTGCAGCGAGGTCAGCGGGCAGTCTCATAAGGCTCACCGCTCAGACCGGAAGTCTGCAGCGCGGAGCTTAGTTGCGCAGGCAGGCGTAGATGCGGCGGTGTTGCTCGATGAAGCCGAGCTTCTCAGCTAGGCGTACTCCTGCGGTATTGGAAGCCGGCACGGTGAGGTAGGCGTGCTCGGCGCCATTATTGCGCCCCCAGTGCAGCAGGTGCTGGAGCGCGAGCGTGCCGTATCCGCGACGCCGGAAGTCCTTGGCCACTTCGATGGAAGAAAGACCCAGCCACGTGGTGCCATCGCCAGATTCGCTCAGGGTGCCGCGGGCGATGGCGACGGTCTCGCCATCGAGGACTAGGCGGCCAAAGCCGAGCGTTCCCTCGACGTGAGCGCCAAGGCTCTGCACCGCCTCGGCAGGAAGGGCATCGGTGCGGGATTGATACATCGCCAGCCACTCGTCATCGGGTTGGGCGGCGATGTGGAAGGTGGGGGAGGTAGAGGGGGCGTCGGCAAGCGTGGGCAGATCCCGCAGGACCATGGCGAGGACCTCCGGCTCGGTCTCCCAGGCGGGGTCGGCGAGCAGGCGTTCGGCCGGCTTGCCAATGCGCTCTGGAACTACCAGGCGCACCGGGAGGTTGTGGCGGGCGTAGAAGGCCTTAATCTCCTCCAGTGGCACCGGGGTAAAGCCGGCCGAAGGACCTAGAGGAACGGCTGCATTGGAGCTGCCGGAAACCCCGTCGCCGGCGCGCAGGAGCCAGGAACCATCGCTAGTCCAGGCGTGGTCTGTGCCGGGGAAAGCCGCGGCCGCGGCAACCTCCACGGCGCGGATATCGGAATTGCGGACCATACGCGGAGAGAGCCGCTTGATGATCTTCAGCTGCTCTGGCGGGATCTCCACCGCATCTAAGTCGGAAGGGTAGCCGCCGACCTCCTGCGGGCGAATGACCAGCGGATTGAGGCTGAGCACGTGCCCAATGACATCGCTATGGACGCCGCCGAAGTCGCGCCGGGCCACCACGCGCTCGCCTACCTGGACGGCATCGGAGCGGAAAATGCGAGACATTAGTCGTCGTGGCCGAAGGGATCGGCGTCCTCACCCGGTACCCAGGAATAGCCCGGCTCAGTCCAACCATTGCGCTTGATGGCTTTTTTGGCCTGGCGCTTATAGCGGCCGATGAGGGTATCGGTGTAGAGGAAGCCATCGAGGTGGCCGGTCTCGTGCTGCAGGCAGCGGGCGAAAAAGCCATAGCCCTCGACGGAAATGTCATTACCGTTCTCGTCCTTGCCGGTCACGCGCGCCCAGTCGGCGCGGCCGGTGGGAAAGCCCTCGCCCGGCACGGAGAGGCAGCCCTCGTCATCGGAGCCGTCGTCGGCAGGCATGGTCTCTGGAATCTCGGAGGTCTCCAGCACGGGGTTAATAACGCAGCCCTTGCGCATGCCCGCCTCCTCGGACGGCAGCTCGGTGCCATTGGGGCCGTCCGTATCGGGGCAGTGGTAGACAAAGAGGCGCTTGCCAATTCCTACCTGGTTAGCGGCCAAACCTACGCCATTGGCGGCGTCCATGGTTTCATACATGTCTGCAATGAGCTGCTGCATTTCCGGGGTGGAAATCTCGGATTCTTCCACCGGTTGGGTGGGTTCATGAAGCACGGTCTCGCCGTGGATAACGATGGGGCGAATAGTCATGTCTTACAGTTTAGGCATGAACCCCTTGTCTGACCTAGACGCCGCCATTTTGGACTTCGAGGAAACCGCGCCGCGCAGCATCGGCCGCAAGGAAGAGGCTATCCGCGCGCAGCTGGACATCTCCCCGGTGCGCTACCACCAGCGCCTTAACCTGCTTCTCGACGCCCCCGCGGCCGCCCAATCCCATCCCCTCCTGGTTGCACGGCTGCGCCGGCTGCGCGAAGAACGGGAAAACACGCGGCGCGCCGCGCGGGGAAATCCCCCATCTAGTTAATACTGGGTACTAGTGTTGCGTATGTGACTAATGTGAATCCGGAAAATTCAACCGACAAGGTATCCGACGAAACCCGCGCCGGCTCCGCTGCCGGTGCGTCTGCTTCCCGCGCAGCTAAGCGCCCCGCTGGTGGTGGCGCGCACGCTAAGAAGGGCGGGCTGCCGCTGCGTGGCCTGGCTATGGTCCTCATCGCCGTGGCCGTCATGCTCGGACTCTGGGCTTTGTACTCCATGACCTCGGGAGACGATGATTCCACCGTTGCCTCCGAGAGCAAGCAGGAAAACTCCACCGGTTCCACCATCGGTGCCGCGCCCGAAAGTTCTGCTGGCCCCGACGCCGCAGGCTCCCGTGCCCCTGGCGCTTCCGAAGGTGCTAGCGCCCCTGCCCCCGCACCGGCGCCCGCACCAGGTGAAGGCGATGCTGCAGGCGACCCGGCCGCTTCCGGCGCTGCCGATGAGCGAGCCGCGGCCAAGGGAGATGCCGCCGCAGGCGAGGAAAACGCCCACTCCGCCGCGCGCGACCGCAACGATATTAAGGTCAGCGTCCTCAATAACTCCGGCGAGGTAGACAAGGCCAAGAAGGAAGCCGATTCCCTCAAGGGTGGCGGCTTCAAGGTGGGCTACGTGGGCAACCTGCCTGGCGATGTCCTCACCGTCCCAAAGACCACCGTCTTCTTCCCAGAAGGCGATACCTCCGCTGAAGCACTGGCTAAGGAGGTCGCCGCCCGCTACCAGGCTGATGTTGCCCCGATGAATCGCGACCTGCCTAAGGAAGCAACCGATGGCGGTGCCGTCGTCGTCGCTCTGGCGGTACCGCAGGCCTAAGCAAGCCGCGCACCTGACTTAAAGTCCAAGGCCATCCGGCCGAAGAGCAAGCACCATAGTTCTTCGGCCGAATGCCTTGGACCTTTGTGATCTGAACTTTTCCGCGCCCGCAGGTCCACCGGTGCGAACAGGTTAAATAAAATTCACGCCTTAATACCTGTCACCCGTTAAGCTGAATGGGTGAAGATCCCGGCAGAACAATTCGCCCGCTCTCCCGAACCAACGCTCGGCGTGGAATGGGAGGTGGCGCTCGTGGACCGCGAGACGCGCGACCTTGTCCCGCGCGGCGCGGAACTCATTGATCTCGCCACTGCAGCCCACCCCGAGATTCATCTGGAAAAGGAATTCCTCCAGAACACGGTGGAGCTGGTCACCGGCATCTGCCATACCGTGCCGGAAGCCATCGCTGATCTGAACACTTCCCTGAAAGCAGTGGAAGAAGCAGCCGACAAGCTGGGCATAGACGTCTGGGCCTCTGGCGGCCACCCGTTTACGGACTTCCGCGAGAACCCGCTTTCGGATAAGCCCAGCTATCAAGAAATCATCGCGCGCACCCAGTACTGGGGCAAGCAGATGCTGCTATGGGGCACGCACGTGCACGTAGGCGTTAGCCACGAGGACCGCGTATGGCCCATCATCAATGCGCTAATGACCAAGTACCCCCACCTGCTAGCCATTTCTGCGTGCTCGCCTGGGTGGGAGGGCCTTGATACCGGCTATGCCTCCAACCGCACCATGCTGTACCAACAGCTGCCCACCGCAGGCATGCCGTACCAATTCCGG
The DNA here is from genome assembly GCF_030216265.1 of Corynebacterium sp. UMB0012. NCBI lineage: Bacteria > Bacillati > Actinomycetota > Actinomycetes > Mycobacteriales > Corynebacteriaceae > Corynebacterium > Corynebacterium sp. UMB0012. Next base: position 126,236 of record NZ_JASOKQ010000004.1, on the reverse strand, counting down.
GATTGGGCCGAGTGGCAGTCCTATATGCGCGACCAAGCCATTTCCGGCGTCATCAATCACACCGGTTCCATGCACTTTGATATTCGGCCGGCTTCCAAGTGGGGCACGGTGGAGGTGCGCGTCTCTGATGCGACGTCCAACCTGCGCGAGCTGTCCGCCATCGTGGCGCTTACTCACTGCTTGGTGGTCTATTACGACCGGCTTATCGACGCCGCGGAGTCCCTCCCCATCCTGCAGCCCTGGCACGTAGCAGAAAATAAATGGCGCGGTGCCCGCTACGGCATGGACGCGCTAGTGATTACCTCCCGCGAGACCGATGAGGCATGGGTCAAAGACGAGCTAGCAGAGATGGTGGACGAGCTTACCCCCATCGCGCGCGAGCTGGGATGCGTCAACGAGCTCAAACTCATCCACGAAATTATCGATGGCGGCGCCGGCTATGAGCGGCAGCGCCGCCTCTTCAAAGAATCCGGCAGCTGGCGCGAGGTGGTCGAGGAGACCTGCCGCGAGCTGCACACCTTCCGCCCGCTCTAAAGCGGCGGGCAGGCTGGCCCGGGGCCTAGTCCTCAGGGCGCGAGTGGCGGCCGTAGGCCGGGGTATCGGGGATATCGGTAATGTCCTGGGCTGCCGGGAACGCGCGCGTTTCCGGCCCTACCGCGGGCATTTCTGCCGTTTCATCGCTGACGGGTTGCGCTGCCCGTGGATGACCCTGGCCCTTCCGGCTCGTAGCTGCCGTATTAAACGAGCGCGCCGGGAGTGCCCCGGCCTCCGCGGAAGCAGGTTGCGCACCAGCGGTCTGCGCGGCATCGAGCTGCGCGCTAGCGGGCTGCGCAGGCTGGTGGTGGCGGCCTGGGGCGGGCGCTTCCTCTTCCGGCTGGGTGCCAGGGATAAAACCCCACACCGCGTAGAAGGCGATATAGAGAACACCAGCGCCGGTAAAAGCCAACATGCCCCACGGCTGCAGATCCCAGTGGTTGAGCGAGCGGCTAGCAGCAGACAGCCACACGGGGGCGGAGATAAACGGCATGGTTACCGCACACATCGCCAGCACCGATACGAAGCCAGCGACCTGCGCGCCAAGGATGCCGGGCAGGCGCTTGCCCAGACCCTGGTTGACGGCAACCAGCACGACGACGGCCAGCGGCACCGTCCACACCCAATGGTGATACCAAGAGAAGGGGGAGACCAAGCAGGAGCTGATTCCGGCAAGCGCGAGTGCGGCGGAATTATTGCGGTGCTTCATCGCGGTGCGCAGCGCCAGGCAGGTCAAAATGAAGACCACGACCACGGCAGCGAGCCAGATCCAGCCGCCATCAATGCCCCAGGCGCGGACCATCACCGAGCGAATCGACTGCGCGCCAGGGTTGGTGTGCTCGCCCACGCGGGAGGACTTAAAGATAGCGTCGGTCCAGAAGTCGGCGGCATCCGGAATGGTCACGAAACCAATGGCCACGGTTACCGCGAACGTAAGGATGGCGATGATCGCTTGCCACCAGCGCTTCTGGAAGAGCAAGACCAGACCCATATAGGCCGGGGTGAGCTTCATACCCGCGGCCAAACCAATTCCGATGCCCGGCAAAGCGCGCTTGCGCGGCAGAATATCCAAGGCCACTAGCAGCATAAGGAAGATGTTGATCTGGCCAAAGAATAAGGTGCCGTGCACCGGCTCATTCGCCGGGGTGCAGCACAACAAGAGGATGCCCAACAGCCACATTGCCGGGGAGAGCTTGAGGCCGCGCTCGCGCAGGACCAGCATGATGACCGTGAACAAGGCGAGGGCGGTGCCGCCCTGCCAAAGGAGGATCAGGGGGGCGTCGTCAAGCGAGGAAAGCCACGTGAAAAGGGTGCCGGAAAAGGGCGGATAGGTAAAAGGCAGGTTGCCGATATAGGCGTTATCGTAGAGGTCCGCGCCTTGGGCCACCTCGCCGCCGGCGAGCCAATAAATCTTCAGATCCAGGGGAACGCGCCATACAAAGGCGCTATTGCCGTCGAAGATGCTGAAGCGGTAGACGATGACGCCGATAAGAGCGGCGAGCAAAGTCACCATAGTGGGAAGCCCATAAAGCTTTTTCACGGTGAAAAGCGTCTCCTACTTGCGGCGCAGCGACTTCGCGGCGGGTCGGTCGTTGCGGGACATGGATTCCTCGGTGCCGTACAGGCCCTCACGGCGTGCAATACGCGAGGTGCGCTGCGCGGTTACCGGGCTAGTGAACATGGCAAACAGTACCAGCAAAACGAGTATTCCTAAATCCCCGCGCTCGGCAACGCTGAAGGATTCCGCGCCCGTGATGCGGATGATGGCACCAAGGATCGTCAGGATAAGGCCGGTGGTTTGCGGCTTGCTTACCGCGTGTACGCGCGACATCGTGTCCTTGAAGCGGGCGATGCCGATAGCCGCGGCCAAGGTGAGGACGCTGCCGCCGATTATCAGGATGAGCGAGAGCACATCTGCAATAAAAGACCAGCTCATTGGCTATCCCTCTTCCTAAACCTGGTGACGGATACGGTGGAGATGAATCCCAGCAGCGCAATGACCAGCATGGCTGAGACCACGGTGGTATTAAGCGACCAGCACATATAGGTAGCCAACGCGCACTGAAACATTGCGGTAAAGCCGTCCATGCCCACCAAGCGGTCCAACGAATTGGGGCCGGTGACAATGCGCCAGACGGTGATGAGGAAGGAGACCACCAGCAGCGCGGCGGCCACCAGCAAAATCGCGTTATAGATCTGCGGATCCATTAGGGGTGGCTCCTTTCAAAGATGTCGATGAATGAGGCTTCAAGGTGGGCCACGGCACCGATTTCGCGCTGAATCTGGGCCTCATCGCGGGCATCCAAGATATGGACGGTGATCATACGGTTGGCAATATCGATATCGGTCACCGTGCCGCCTGGCTGCAGGTTATACAGCGTTACGGCTAAGGAAAGCACGAACTCATTATCCAAGCGCATGGGCAGCTCCAAGATGGCAGTCTTGGGTACCGGTTGCGGGCGCACGGCCAGCCAGCCCACCTTGAGTGAGGCGTAGAACAATTCCCAGAACCAGCGGATCATGAACGCAATGAGCTTTCCCCAAGAGACGTCGATGCCGGTGATAGGCATGGCCGGCAGCGGCAGGGCAAAGACAATGACGAGGCCGATGATAAGCCCGGCCACCAGGTTGCCCACGGTGACCTCGCCCATGAGCATGCACCACATGATTACCAGCCAGACGATGAACCACGGGCGGAAGCGGTGGCGCAGGCCGGAAAAGCGCGTGTTAGTCATCGCTAGTATCCTTCCTCTTGGCGGCGTCCGGGGACTTTACATCCGTGGAATGCGAATCGCGGCCGCCGGCTTCTGGGTCGGTGCGGGCATCCAAGCCCGGTGAGGCCGAAGGCTCCGCCTCAGGGGAGGGGTTGCGGCGATTTTCATAGGAGTCCGCGCCGCCGGTGTAGCGCTCCTTCTGGTTGAGGTGGCGGGTGGGGTCATCCGCGCGGTCGCCCAGCACCGCGTACTGGTAGATGGAAGTATCTTGCGCGGATTCGGCAGCGCGGGAAGTCACGCCGGACATGGGGCCCGCCAGGAAGGTAATGGAGGTGGACGCGGCCACCAGCAGGGTTGTAGAAGCAATCATGCCAAAGGGCACGCGGCCCACATCCTGGCGGGAGGAAAATTCCACCTCATCGGTGATATCGGAAAGCGGGGCCGGGCGGGCGAGCGCCACGTTACCTTCCGGAGCATCGGCGCGGTCGCGTTGGAAGCCTTTAGCCCATACCAGCATCATGACGTAGAGAGTCAGCAGCGAGGTGACCACGGCACCGACGATGAGTACCCACGCCATCCAGGAACCCTCATTCGCACCGGCTTGCAGCAAGATGATCTTGCCCAAGAAACCGGAGAACGGCGGGATGCCGCCCAGATTAATGGCTGGAATGAAGTACAAAATTCCGATAAGCGGGGCCGAGTACATCAGCGAACCCAAGCGGCGCAGCGACGAGGTGCCGGCCTGGCGCTCAACGAGTCCGACCACCAGGAATAGCGCGGTTTGGACCAGAATGTGGTGTACGGCGTAGAAGATGGCGCCGGAAAGCCCCTGGGCGGTACCCAGCGATACGCCGAAGATCATGTAGCCAATGTGGCTGACCAGGGTAAAGGACAAAAGTCGTTTAATATCGGACTGCGCAATCGCGCCTAGGATGCCTACCAACATTGTGGCTAGGGCAACCCACATGAGCACGGTATCGAGCCCACCGGCAGTAAAGACGGAGGAGCGGGCGCGGATGATGGCGTAGACACCCACCTTGGTCAACAGGCCGGCGAAGACGGCCGTGACAAGCGATGGCGCCGTGGGATACGAGTCCGGCAGCCAGGCGTCCAGCGGAACCACGGCCGCCTTAATACCGAAGGCGACGAGCAGCGTGGCAAAGATGGCGGTGCGAGTTCCCTCCGGGATGTCCTGCATGCGCTGGCCAATCTGGGCCATGTTCATCGTGCCCACGGAGGAATACACAAAGCCCAACGCGAGCAAGAAAATCATGGACGAGGCCATCGACACCATCACGTAGCCCACACCGGCGCGCACGCGACCGGCCGAGGCACCCAGGGTCAACAGCACATACGACGCCACGAGGAAGACCTCGAAGCCCACGTAGAGATTGAAGAGGTCGCCTGCCAAGAAGGAGATATTAACGCCCATGGTCAGCAGCATGTAGGTGGGCAAGAAGACTGCCACTGGCTCGTCCTTGGTGCCATCGCGTACGCCCTGGGAGATGGCGTACCAAATGACAGAAAAGAGCACCACGGAAGAGGTAAAAAGCATCACTGCAGAGAGGCGATCCGCCACGAGCGTGATGCCCACTGGGGCGTCCCAGCCACCCACCTGCAGTGTTTGGATGCCCTCAAAATCCGCAATGAGGATCAACATGGCGTTGACTACCGCCGTTATAAGCAGCGAGAAAAATACGATTTGGCGCTGCACATTGGGCACGCGGGAAAAGATCAAGGCGAGCGCTGCGGCTACCGCCGGGATGATAATGGGCAGCGGAATGAGGTAGCCGATGTAGGGAAAGAGGACATCGACAAGCGGCTGTACGGTCTCACTCATCGTCGGCCCCCTTTACTGGTTGCTCGAAGGATTCGGGTCCGAAGTTATCGCCTTGCTTGGTGGCGCGGCCCGTGGTCGGATCATTGGACGCATCGTGGTCCGGGTTGGCGGCCGCGTTGCCAGGGCGCGCAGCCTTAGCCGCAATCGCGGTATCCTCCGCGTCATCTTCAATGACATCGTCCGTGCGGTAGCGGTACTGGCGGTAGGCCAACGTAAGGATGAAGGCCGTAAGTGCCATGGAGATAACGATGGCGGTAAGAATCATCGCCTGCGCCAGTGGATCCGCAATCTCGGCGCCGTAAGGCTCCGACTCGCGGCCGTCGATAGGCGGGGAACCGGCCGAGCCGCCGGACTGCAGCAGGAAGAGGTTGGCTCCATTGCCCAATAGCAACAAGCCCAACATCATCTTGGTCATGGTGCGGTCCAGCAGCAGGTAGACGCCTGCCGCGACGAGTACGCCCCCGGCCAGGAGGAGGAAGAGGTTGGCTTCCATTTTATTTCTCCTTTCCTGTTGTCGGGGCTGTGCTTGCTGTGGCGGCTTGTTTCTTTTCCTTGCGTTGCGCCCGTTGCGCCTTTTGCTTGGCGGTGCGTTGGCGTTGCTGCCGGGCCAGCGAGCGGGCACGATCGCGGGCGCGCTGCTTACGCATTTCCTCTTCCTCATCCAACTTGGCACCCAAGGAATTCAGGATGTAGAGCGTAAGGCCCACGACGATGAGGTAGACGCCCGCATCGAATACCAACGCCGAAGGCAGCGAAACCTTGCCGATGAGCGGAATCTCCGGTGAGGTGTACCCGCTGGTAAGCGGTGGGTGCCCAAAGAACATTGGGGCCACCACGGCCACCGCGGATAGGAAGAGTCCGGTACCCATGGTGCGGCCGGCGTCGATAGGCAGGGTTTCATCCAGCTCTGCGCGCCCGCCAGCCAGGTAGCGCAGGATAAGAGCCAGCGCGGCGACGAGGCCACCGGCGAAGCCGCCACCTGGTGCATTATGGCCCGCGAAGAAGAAATAGAAGGAAATCGCGACCATAGACGGGAAGAGCACGCGGGTAGAGACGTCGATCATCAGCGAACGGTTGAGCGCCTGCTCTGATTCCACGCCGGCTGCCAGCCAGCGCCGCCCAGTAACTTGCAGGGTGGGGCGGCGGCTCGCGCGGGCGAAGGACTGGGTGCGATAAATCAGAGAGGCCACGCCCAACGCAGCGATGATGATGACCGTGATCTCGCCAAAGGTATCCCATGCGCGCAGGTCCACCAGCAAAACATTGACGGTATTGGCGCCGTGGCCAATCTCCTTGGCCAGATCCGGCATGAACTCAGAGATGGGCTTGGACTGGCGCGCGTTGATGGCAAACATCGCCACCACGGTTACCGTCAGGCCCGTGCCCACCGAAAGCCACGCGCGTAGGCGCCCCATTTTGGGATCCTGCTTCCACTCGGTGGAGGCCGGCATGCGGCGCAGCACCAGCATGAAAAGTATCATCACGATGGTCTCCGTCAGCAGCTGGGTAAGCGCCAGATCCGGAGCGCCATGCAGCGCAAAGATGAAGGAAAGCGTATAGCCGGTTACGCCAACGATAATGACGGCGGACAAGCGATTATCGGTTACCGTAGCGGCCACAGCGGCCACCATGATGATGAAGGCGGCCACTACCTGCCAAGGATTTTCCGCCACGATCATGCGGATATCGGTGAGGTCACCTTTAATGAGCATGGCTAGCGGTAGCAGCATCAACGTGGCAAAGATGACCGTCAAGTTCAGCTGCAGGGAACCGCGTTGCGTGGTTGCCGTCGTGTGCAGCGAGAGCTTGCGCAGATGAGCGATGACCGAATCATAGGCATCATCCGCATTGCCCAGAGCGGGGTAGGAGAATTGCCATTTTTCTAGCACCTGCCGTTGCCAGTGCAGGATGATACCGGCAACGATAATGAGCGCCGAGAGGCCCAGTGCCACGTTAAAGCCATGCCACAATGCCAGTTCGCTATGTGGCTTGGGGTCGAAGGTGGAATTGAGGTGTTGGTCAAAGGCTGCCGAGAGTGGCTTGGGGAATACGCCGAGCGCCACGGTCAAGGCGGTGAGCACGGCGGGGGAGAGCCAAAGCCCGATGCTGACGGGATGCATCTTGGCGACGGCCTCTGCTGGCTCCGCGCCATTAATCTCCTTCTTTGTGGCGAAGGCGCCCCACAGAAAGCGCAGTGTATAGGCCATGGTGAGGATGGAACCGATGACGTAGGCCACCAGCATCATATTGCGCGGCATGCCTACTAGAAGCTCCTCATGCATGGTGGCTTCCAGCACTGCCTCCTTGGCCACGAAGCCAAAAAGGGGCGGCACGCCGGCCATGGAGAAACCAGAGATGATCGCAATGCCGAAGAGGAACGGCTCCTTGCGGCCCAAGCCGGAAAGCTTGGTGATGTCCCTCGTGCCCGAGCAGTGGTCGATAGTGCCGACGACCATAAAGAGCGCCGCCTTAAAGAGCGAGTGCGCAAAGGTCAGCGCGAGAGCGGCCTGCATAGCCTCGCGCGAACCCACAGCTGCGATGGAAGTAATAAAGCCCAACTGGGAGACGGTGCCATAGGCCAGCACCAGCTTCAGGTCGCGCTGCTTGAGCGCCATCCAGCCGCCCAGCAGCATGGTAAATACGCCCAGGGAGATAACCACCACGTGCCAGGTGGCAACCTCATACATCGATGGCGCGAGGCGCGCGACTAAGTAGATGCCTGCCTTCACCATCGCGGCGGAGTGGAGATAAGCGGAGACCGGAGTCGGCGCCGCCATCGCACCCGGCAACCAGAAGTGTGCCGGCGCGATTGCGGACTTCGTCAGCGCGCCCGCCAAGATGAGCACGATAGCTACCGTCACGTAGGGCGTCTGGGCAAAGTGCTGATAGGCGGCGATATCGCTAAAGGTCCACGCCCCGGTCTGGCGTCCGAGCAGGATGATACCCATGAGCATGGATAGCCCGCCCAGTGCGGTGACCATGAGCGCCTGTTGTGCGGCGCGGCGGGAAGAGGCACGCTCCGCGTAGTAGCTGACCAAAAGGTAGGACAGCATGGAGGTAATCTCCCAGAACACGTACATCAGCAGGAAATTATCCGCGGCCACCAGGCCAAACATGGCGGTGGCAAAGCCCACCATTTGCGCGGCGAACAGGGCCAGGCGGCGCCGCGTTCCGTCAAAATAGCCCCAGCAATACACCAGCACCAGCGCGCCCATGCCCAAAATGATGAGGCTAAATAGCGCGCCTAGTCCGTCCAAGCGGAGACTAAAACTCAGGTTGGCGGACGGCATCCATTCCACGGTCTGTTCGACCGCGCCGCCGTCTGTGAAGGTACCGCGCAGGAAATGCACGAGAGTCCATACGAAGCCTGAGCCGGGAACCAGTGCCAAAATTCCAAAAGCCGGGCGACCCATTCGCATGATGAGCAGCGGCGCGACCACGGAGGCGGCGATAAGAGCACCCAGAAGTACTAGCACGTTGGTTACTGCGCTCCTTATGGTTGTGTCACGTTTTTATACCCCGCTGCCGCGAATACCACGAGCACACAACTGACGAGAGGCGAGAACATTCACGAGCCGCGCGCCGCTGAGTACGCCGCGGCGGCACAGTGCAAGCAACATGGCCGAGCGCGGGGCCAACTTTTTGTCACTTTACCGGTTTTTCTACGACTTCGAAAGGATTATTTTTATGGGCTGTATTATATGGTGCCATTTCGCGGCAGAAAGAAACCCCGCACCCAAGGTGCGGGGTAAGCCGCGCTAACCGCGGCGGCAGGCAGGTCCCGGGCTGGACCTGGGGTTTCAGTCTTAGGCGTAGCGCTGCAAGAAGAGCGCTTCTGCGGCAGCGATGTTCTCGATCTCGGTGGGATCGACGGACTCATTGGCCGAATGGATGGTGCACTTTGGCTCCTCCACGCCGTAGAGAGCGATCTCCGCCTTGGGGTGAGCCTCTTGCAGCTCGGTGGTCAGCGGGATGGAACCGCCCATGCCCTGTGCGGCGGTGTCCGTGCCATAGGACTCGGAAAGGCACTCGCCCAGTAGTGCAGCGGCGGGCTTTTCTGGATCGGTGGCAAAACCGGCATTGGCCTCAAGCACTTCGGCCTTAACGTGGGCGCCCCATGGGGTGTGGGCGCGGAGGTGATCGCAGACGGCGTCGGCAATCGCAGCGGCATCGGCACCGGCCGGAACGCGCAGGTTGAGCTGCGCGAAAGCGGTGGCGGGCACGGCGTTGACGGCCTCTGACACCGGGGTGGAGGTAAAGCCGGTCACGGTAATGGCCGGGCGGGACCAGACCATGTTGGCCACCGGGGTGGCACCGGCCGGGTCGTCTTCGCCCATGATCTTAGTGCCCTCCAGCAGCTGCGCATCGGCGCGGAAGGCCTCGGCTGGGTACTCTTGGCCGGACCACTCGGCGGTGGTATCCACGCCGTCGATAACGGTGCGGCCGTATTCATCGGACAGGGAGTCGATGGCGCGCATCAGCGCCTTGGCGGCATCCGGTGCCGCGCCGCCAAACTGGCCGGAGTGGACGGCGGAGGCCAAGGTATCGACCTGCACGCCAATCTGCGCGCCGCCGCGCAGGGACGTAGTCAAGGTCGGCTGGCCCACAGCGGCGTTGCCCGCATCGGCGATGAGGATGGCGTCGGCAGCAAAAAGCTCCGGGCGATCCTTGATGAGCTGGGATAGGCCCTCGCCGCCGCGCTCCTCGGAGCCCTCGATGAGGTACTTCAGGTTCACCTTGGTACCACCGTTATTGTCCACCGCGCGCAGGGCGGCCAAGTGCATGGCCACATTGCCCTTACAGTCGGCGGCGCCGCGGCCGTACCAGCGGGTGGAGCCATCAGCGGCCTCACGCTCGGTCAGGGTGAATGGATCGGATTCCCAAGCCTCGCGGTTGCCGGCCGGCACCACGTCATAGTGGGAGTACAGCAGCACCGTCTTGGCGCCCTCATCGCCCTTGCGCTCACCCAAGATGGCGGTGGAGCCATCGGCCGTGGTGATGGTTTCCACGCTCACTCCGGACTCTTCCAGTGCGGACTTAACCCACTGGCTTGCGTCCTTGGTCTGGTCCTCCAGGCCTTCCTCGTCATGGACGGAGTTAAAGGCCACGAGCTCGCTGAGCTGGCGGAAAATGGTCTCGCGGTCGTTGCGAATGCTTTCATTAAGTGCAGTCATGTTCTCTACGGTACCCGCCCGCCCCAAGCTATAGAGCAACCGGAATAGGAAAACGCTGGGGTGGTGAACTAAAATTTATTCATTCCACCCTGTGCGGATTTTGTCCGTTCGGACCCTATTCCGGGAAGAAACCGGCGCCAAACAGGCAGAAACGGACGTGGCAGGCCGCGGTTTGCTACGCAGGGTGAAACGAGAAACTTTCATAGCCGAGAATAGAAAGGACCTGGCATGGCGAACGCATCATCCGCCGCAGGTTCCAAGGCCTCCCTGCCCGAGCTGACTCTGCGCGGCATTATCATCGGTGGCCTGATTACCCTCATCTTCACCGCTGCCAATGTGTACTTAGGCCTGAAGGTGGGCTTGACCTTTGCTACCTCCATCCCGGCCGCCGTGATTTCTATGGCGGTGCTGCGCCGGTTCAAGGGCCACAACATTAAAGAAAACAACATTGTGCAGACCATTGCCTCTGCCGCAGGCACCTTGTCTGCCATCATCTTCGTCCTCCCGGGCCTGGTGATGGTGGGGTACTGGCAGGGCTTTGGCTTCCTGCAGACTGCCGGCGTGTGCATCATCGGCGGCGTGCTGGGCGTGATGTATTCCATCCCGCTGCGCCGCGCTTTGGTCACCGGCTCCGATCTGCCCTACCCGGAGGGCGTGGCCGCGGCCGAGGTCCTCAAGGTGGGCGATGAAAGTGCTTCCGGCACCAGCCACGAAGAAAATGCCAAGGGTTTGCGCGTCATCGTCGCCGGCGGTATCACCTCGGCCGTCATGGCGCTGCTGACCGCAATGAAGGCCGCCGCCTCCGAGGTCACCGCTTATTTCAAGCTCGGCGCCGGCGCGACCACCCTGGGCACTAGCCTGTCTACCGCGCTTATCGGCGTGGGCCACTTGGTGGGCCTGCCGGTAGGCATTGCCATGCTGGTTGGCGTGGTGATTTCCTACTTCATTTTGCTGCCCATTTTCACCACCGGCGATATTACGGGCGCCACCGCGCTTGCCGACGTCGTCGATACCACCTTCTCCGATGACATCCGCTTCATCGGCGTAGGCACCATGGCCATTGCCGCCATGTGGACCCTGCTGAAGATTGCCGCTCCCATTGCAGTGGGCATCCGTCAGTCTCTAGCCTCCTCGCGCGCCCGCAAGTCCGGCTCCGTCGTCGATGTCACCGAGCGCGATATTCCTTTCCCTTATGTCGCCACCACCATCGTGGCGTTCATGGTGCCTATCGCGTTGCTGTTGTGGGACTTTGTGCGCGGTACTGATATTCACGACCACATGGCCGTGCTCATTACCGTCTCCGTCCTCTTTACTCTGCTGGTGGGCCTGATTATCGCCTCCGTGTGTGGCTACATGGCCGGCCTGATTGGTGCGTCTAACTCGCCAATTTCCTCCATTGGCATCATCGCCGTGCTCGCTGCCTCGCTGCTCATCGCGGCCGTCACCCGCGGCACCACTGCGGATCCTTTGTCTTTGGTGGCCTACACGCTCTTCACCGCGGCCATCGTTTTTGGCATTGCCACCATTTCTAATGACAACCTGCAGGACCTCAAGACCGGTCAGCTCGTTGGCGCCACCCCGTGGAAGCAGCAGGTCGCCCTCATTATCGGCGTGGTCTTTGGTTCCTTGGTCATCCCGCCGATTCTGCAGGTTATGCTCAATGGCTTCGGCTTCCAAGGGATGGAAGGCGCGGGCGAAGACGCCCTGGCAGCCCCGCAGGCCGCCCTGATGTCTTCCGTTGCCTCCGGCATCTTCGATAGCTCGCTGGACTGGAACCTCATCTTTATCGGCATGGCCATCGGCGCTGTCTTAATTATTGTTGACGAATTGCTGCGCAAATTTACCGATAAATACTCGCTCTCGCCGCTGGCGGTAGGCATGGGAATGTACCTGCCAGCCGCGCTGACCATCGTCATTCCAATTGGCGCCATCTTGGGCACTTTCTATGACAAGTGGGCCGCTAAGCAGTCCCGCCCGGAATTTGCTAAGCGCATGGGCACCCTCTTGGCCACCGGCCTTATCGTGGGCGAGTCCCTCTTTGGTGTGGTCAATGCCGGCATCATTGCCGCTGCCGGCGGCGATAGCCCGCTAGAGATCTTCGAGGGCGGCACGTCTGCCACCATTGTCGGCGTGCTTCTCTTTATCGTCGCGCTGACGTTCATCTACCGCTGGACCAAGCGCACGGTGAAAAGCGCTTAGTTCCTGATCCATTCCTTAATATAATGGCGTCCCTTCGCGGGGCGCCATTTTTTCTTGCAGTCACGGTGGGAGAGTGTCAGAATGGTCGTTAGCACTCGCGCAGTATGAGTGCTAGATAAATCTACATCGTTGTGGTTGAGGTTGGTTCACACTCACCAGCCATGCCGTCGCGGGCGTCCGCAGCGAGAAAGACGTGAGTGTCGTCCTCAATAAACCAAGGAGCACAAACACAATGGCAAAGATTATCGCTTTTGATGAAGAGGCCCGCCGCGGCCTTGAGCGCGGCCTGAACACGCTTGCCGACGCCGTCAAGGTCACCCTCGGCCCCAAGGGCCGCAACGTCGTCCTAGAAAAGTCCTGGGGCGCTCCGACCATTACCAATGACGGTGTTTCCATCGCTCGCGAAATTGAGCTCGAGGATGCTTACGAGAAGATCGGCGCCGAGCTGGTCAAGGAAGTTGCCAAGAAGACCGATGACGTCGCTGGCGACGGCACCACCACCGCAACCGTGCTGGCACAGGCACTGGTACGCGAAGGCCTGCGCAATGTGGCCGCAGGTTCCAACCCAATGGGCATCAAGCGCGGCATCGAGACCGCTACCAAGAAGGTCGTCGACTCCCTGCTGTCTTCCGCTAAGGAAGTGGAAACCCAGGAGCAGATTGCCACCACCGCTGGCATCTCCGCTGCTGACCCGGCCATCGGCGAGAAGATCGCTGAGGCTATGTACACCGTGGGCAACGGCTCCGTAAACAAGGACTCCGTTATCACCGTGGAAGAGTCCAATACCTTCGGTGTTGACCTCGAGGTAACTGAGGGTATGCGCTTTGATAAGGGCTATATCTCCGGCTACTTCGCTACCGATATGGAGCGTCAGGAGGCAGTCCTGGAGGATCCGTACATCCTGCTGGTTTCCTCCAAGATCTCCAACATCAAGGACCTGGTTCCGCTGCTGGAGAAGGTTATGCAGTCCGGCAAGCCGCTGCTCATCATCGCTGAGGACGTTGAGGGCGAGGCCCTGTCCACCCTCGTTGTGAACAAGATCCGCGGCACCTTCAAGTCCGTTGCGGTTAAGGCCCCGGGCTTCGGCGACCGCCGCAAGGCCACCCTGCAGGACATGGCCATCCTCACCGGCGGCCAGGTCATCTCCGAGGAGGTCGGCCTCTCCCTCGAGACCGCCGAGCTCGAGTACCTGGGCCAGGCACGCAAGGTTGTCGTCACCAAGGACGAGACCACCATCGTTCAGGGTGCTGGTTCCCAGGAGCAGATCGACGGCCGCATCAAGCAGATCCGTGCCGAGATCGAAAGCTCTGACTCCGATTACGACCGCGAGAAGCTGCAGGAGCGCTTGGCTAAGCTCTCCGGCGGCGTTGCCGTCCTCAAGGTCGGTGCCGCTACCGAGGTTGAGCTCAAGGAGCGCAAGCACCGCATCGAGGATGCAGTCCGCAATGCAAAGGCGGCCGTGGAAGAAGGAATCGTTGCCGGCGGCGGCGTAGCCCTCCTGCAGGCCGCTTCCGTCCTGGATTCCCTGGATGACCTCAAGGGCGATGAGGCTACCGGCGTCAAGATTGTCCGCGAGGCCCTGTCCGCACCGCTGAAGCAGATCGCGCACAACGCTGGTCTGGAGCCGGGCGTTGTGGCAGACAAGGTTGCCTCCCTGCCAGCAGGCGAAGGCCTGAACGCTGCTACCGGCGAGTACGTCAACCTCATGGAGGCTGGCATCAATGACCCGGTCAAGGTCACCCGCTCCGCACTGCAGAACGCTGCATCCATCGCAGCTCTGTTCCTGACCACCGAGGCTGTCGTTGCCGACAAGCCTGAGCCGGCCGGCGCCAATAACAGCATGCCGGACGCTGACGCCATGGGCGGCATGGGCTTCTAAACACCCCAAAACGCCCATAGGCCGCCCACAACAACGGGCCTAGCGAAAATAAGCTTGAGCGCCCCGTTTCTGTGCTTTAGAGCGCATGAAACGGGGCGCTTCGGCGTGTCTGCAGCACTTTGCTTAACCAATGCGATATGCGGGCGCTGCGTCTTCACGGATAGAATTTCCGAAATCGCTCGTCATAGACGGTTTCGATTTGGACCGTAGCGCAAAGAAAACTCAGGCAATCCGCTGTGGAAAATGGCGTGCCAATCGCCGCCCCAGCTTTTAACACGCGAACCATGCGCCCCATTGACCCCGTATAGGGGTAACTGAAGGGGCGCAATCTAAAAAAGTTTTTCGCTCTCAGAGAGCGGGTTTTGCGCCTACCTATCGTTCGTTACACCGGAAAGCGTTACAGTGTTAAGTCTTATTTAGTCCAACTATTTAAAGCGTGACATAAAAGCCCATTTCAGCAGGCTTTCAATTAAGATAAAAAGTTTCTAATGACTGCTATAAGTCATAAACTTATCCTTATCAAGTTGCCTGCGTGTAGGGACATCTATGCAAATTTGACTTGATTTCGTTCAAACTTGTGCCAAAATATCTCTTGTGACGCCCACTGAGGGTGTCTGCAAACTGCAAACCCCTCCGGGGCAAGATAGCTTCGGATCTATTTTAGGAGTTCAAACATGGATCTCTCCACCATCCAGATGCACCTGGACAACTTCGTTAACACCTGGGAAGGCTGGCACAAGGTTGTCGAGGGTCTGTCCAACTGGGTTGGCATTGCTAATGCTTTCGACTCTTTCAAGACCTCCCTTGAGGTAGTCGACGCAGCCCTTCCGGCACTCAGCTCCAACTAATTCAACCAGCTCTAATTTTCTAAGGAGACACTAAAATGGAGAACCTTTCCTCTACCCTGAACTTTGCTTTCGACATCTTCGGTGGCCTGTTCAATGCTGCTTACACCCTCATTGAGCCGCTGACCGAGGTTGCTAAGGGTGCTTCCCAGCTGATCGGCATGTTCGCATAAGAACATCCTTCAGTTCTGAGCTTTAAAGCTTACTGAAGTAAGAAGGCCTACCGTTTCGGTAGGCCTTCTTTTTGTTTTGTTTGCTGTTTCGAGAGAAGGGGTAACTGCGAAAGTTTAGCGCGCTTGCCGTCTACATTCGGGTTACACTAAATGCATGGCTGATATTAAAGACGACGACCTTCCCGAGATTGACCTGGCAAAAACTGACGGCTACGTCGTCGACGGAACCGACGAGGATGATCCTTCGCTGATCATGCCGGATGGTTCCCCGGTTCAGACTTGGCGTGAAAATTACCCCTACGATGAGCGTATGACTCGCGATGAGTACGAGTCCGTTAAGCGCGCGCTGCAGATTGAATTGCTGAAGTGGCAGAACTGGACCAAGGAAACTGGCCAGCGCCACATTATTATCTTTGAAGGGCGCGACGCAGCCGGTAAGGGTGGCACTATTAAGCGCTTTAACGAGCATCTGAACCCGCGCGGTGCCCGCACCGTGGCACTGGAAAAGCCGTCGCCGCGTGAGTCCACCTCGTGGTACTTCCAGCGCTATATCGAGCATTTCCCGGCCGGTGGCGAAATCGTCTTCTTTGACCGCTCTTGGTACAACCGCTCCGGCGTGGAGCGAGTTATGGGCTTTTGTACCGAAAGCCAGCACGCGGAGTTCCTTCGCGAGGTTCCGATGCTGGAGAATATGATTCTCGGCTCGGGTATCTCTTTGACCAAGCTGTGGTTCTCGGTTACCCGTAAGGAGCAGCGCACCCGCTTCGCTATTCGCCAGATTGACCCAGTGCGCCAGTGGAAGTTGTCCCCGATGGACTTGGCCTCGCTGGATAAGTGGGATGACTACACCCGTGCGAAGGAAGAGCAGTTCCGTTACACCGATACGGAAGAATCGCCGTGGATTACCATTAAGTCCAATGACAAGAAGCGTGCCCGTATTAATGCGATGCGCTATGTCCTGTCCAAGTTCGAGTACACGAACAAGGACCACGAGCTGGTAGGCGAGGTTGACGAGAACATTGTTAAGCGTGGTCGCGACCAGATTGGTGACTAGGCTTGAGCTGAATTAGTTAACCCGTAGGCGGGAAACTCGGAAACTCCGAGTTTCCCGCTTTTTGTATTAGGAGGAATAGTGGGGGTGGATTTGGGAAATAGTTTCGGCAGGATTTGTTCTTTCTAAAAGTCTGTTTCCGTGCGGTTATGTTACGGAACCGTAGGTGACATTATTGAAAGTTATTTGTGCTCTATGCCGTCGCGTATTTAGCATCACTGTTATCTCAATCTCATCTGGGAAAACAATATGAGCTACAACACCAAGAGGAGACGGTGATGATAAAGAAGCATATAACCGCTTGCTTGACGGCGGCTGCTGTCATGGCGGCACCAGTGGCGGTATCCGGAACGCTTACAGTAAGCGCGGGCGCCCAGGAGGCGCCGGCGCCAGCGGCAGACCAGAAACCAGATGTATTGGGACGCCCGACCGTCTCTGACAAGCAGGTTTCTGATGAGGACGGCTACTTCGATAGTCAGCGCGGTCAGGGTGTAAAGATCTACTATCGGAAGCAGAAGGTGGCAAACCCCCGCGGCGCAGTGGTTTTGGCGCACGGTGTATCGGAGCACTCGGGGCGTTACGATTACGTCGCCAAGCGCTTGCTCGATGCAGGCTACAACGTCTACCGCGTTGACCACCGCGGCCACGGAAAATCCGCCGGCGGCAGCGTACCAATGGGGCATATCGATAATTTCCAGTACATCCTCGATGATTTCGACCGTGTTGTAGACATGGCGAAGGAAGAAAATCAGGGAGTAAAGACCTTCCTGCTGGGCCACTCGATGGGTGCACTGACCGTGGAAGCCTATGGGATTCGCGAGCCGGGCAAGGCAGATGGCATCATCACCAATGGTGGTGGCGCACCGCTGAACCTTTCGGGCAAGAACGTGGCCGGAAAGAATATCACTCCGGATGATATTTCTGAGACCCAGAAGAAGCTGGATCCCACCATCTTTGAGCGCCTACCGCTCGCTCAGCTGACTAGCTTCAATGCGCGCTACGCGCAAAACCTAATTCCGCACCGCACTGAGATCGGTGCACAGTCGCCGGAGTGGAGCAAGGGCATTCAGCTGTCTAATCCATTTACGGATGGTATCTCCACCAGCCAAGCGGTGAAGGACGAGTATGCCTCTAGCCCGCTCATCGCGCAGAAGACCAGCGCTGGAACCGCCCTGCAGCTGGCGGCGATTGCGAACTATGACGCCGTCAATGCGGACCTCTTTAGCGCACCGACGCTTATCATGCACGGCACCAAGGATGGCATCGTTCCGCCATACTTTTCGCAGGATTGGTATAACTCCATCTCTTCCAAGGACGTGGAGTACGTGACCTGGGAGGGGCAGAAGCACGAGGTCTTTAATGAGCCGGCTGCCGACCAGGCCCTCGATACGGTGGTTGATTGGCTGGACCGCCACGCCTAACCGGAAGGTTCGCTAGAGCGAACAGCTACTAAAACTCTTGGCGGGCTCGTGGTGCTTGCCAAGAGTTTACGTATATGTAACCCCCTCGTTGCCCAGGTCAGATAGAAATAAAGTTATGAAAAATAAACTTTGTGCTTTCTCATCTGTCCTGGCCCTTACCGGAGTCCTGGGTGCGCCCATGGCGGCGGCTCAGTCTTCGCTTCCTGGATCCTCCTTCGGCTCATCTTTGGGGTCGTCGCTTGGCTCTTCTTATGGCTCTTCCCTGGGATCCTCTGAAGGGGAGGCCGCGCAACCGAAAGAAGGCGAAGGCGTCGGCTCGCGAGTGCTGTGGAAAGAAAGCTTCGATGAGGTAGATACCCCGGCATGGTTTACCCACCGCGCGCCGGAGGGGTGGAAGACCGACGTGCAGGGCGTGGACTCGGGCGAGGCCCGTTGGAAGGGGTGGACCTTTGGCGATATACGCCACTGGACCTGGGCGGCCGGTACCGACATGCGCCACTACTTCACCCAGGCGCATGACACCTTCGCCATCATTGACAATAATCAGCAGCGTTTGGCCGAGGGCGATTCTATGACCGCCGGACTGAAGAGCCCGGCCATCTCGGTGGCGGGGCAGGACCGAGTGAATGTGGAATTCGATCAGCATTACCGCCAGGGCAAGGAAGGACAGAACGCGACGGTGAAGGTCGCCTTCGATGGTGGGGAAGCCCAGGAAATCGCCGCCTTTGAAAAGGATGTCTTCTCCAAGCACGAGTCCATCGGCGTGGACGTGCCGGCTGGCGCGAAAAATATGCAGGTTAGCTTCAGCTACAACAACGGCAATGATGACTGGTGGTGGGCGGTGGACAACGTGGGCGTCGTCAAGCCGCTGGGTGAGCTCAAAGGTTCGCCGCAGGCTATCGTGGACGTGCTTTCCGACGTCCAAGGCGACCCCCAAGACTACAAAGACGCGGTCCGCCAGTTGAATGGCATGGAGGACAAGGCCGGGGCGCTGGTGCTTAACGGCGACCTCGTGGACGATGGCTCGCAGGAGCAGTGGGACGATTTCCTGGCCGCGCACAGCGAGGAGCCGCACGATTCGGGCAAGGAATTGTGGACCATCGGCAACCACGAAATGTACGGCAAGGAAGGATCTGAGACCTACCTGGAGCGCTTCCTCAAATACTCCGGCCAGGATAAGCCGTGGAAGGAAGAGGTAGTTGACGGGGTGCCACTGATTTCGGTGAATACCGAGTTCTATTCCGATATCCTGCGCCACGGCAAGGAGCCGTTCCAGCGCATCAGCAAAGAGCAGCTCGATTGGCTAGATGAGCGTCTGGCCTATTGGGATGCTAAGGGCACGCCGGCGCTGGTCTTTAGCCATCCGCTGCTACCGCAGACGGTATCGATGTCCCATTCGGCGTGGTACCAGAATGATTTCGAGGACCTTGAAGCGCTATCCAACGTGGTCAATAAGTACAACAACATCGTGTGGTTTAGTAGCCACAGCCACTCCTCGCTGCGCCAGAATAACTGGTGGGGAACCCGCCGCTACGACGGCACGGGCGAGGCCGGCCGCACCGGCTTCCCGGTAGTCAATACCGGTGCCATCCTCAATGAGTACCTGCCAGATGGCGATAATGACGAGAAAATCGTCAAAGAAAAGGAAGAGGCCTCCACCGGACTGCGGGTCAAGGTCTTTGCTGACCGCGTCCGAGTGGAGGCCTGGGACTTCAAATCCGGCGAAATGATTAAGTATCAGGACTTCGCCCGGTAGGGCGAAGGTGCCTGCCGGTGGCCTATCGCTTCCACGGCTCGATGGGGTTGCCCTGCCACACGGCGTTGGTGGGAACGCGGTCGCCGCGCATGACCAGCGAGCCGGGGCCTACGGTGGAGGCCTTACCAATCAGCGAGGCCGGCAGCGCCACCGAATGGGAAGCCAGCGTAGATCCGGCCTCGACGGTGACGGTATCCAGGCTCATCACGCGGTCCTGGAAAAGGTGGGTTTGCACCACCGTGCCAGGGCCCACGGTCGCGGCCTCACCGATGCGGATGAGGTCCGTTTCCGGGAACCAGTAGGAATCGATCCACGCACCACGGCCGATTTCCACGCCGAGGGCGCGCAGGCCCAGGTTGATCTCGCCGGAACCATAGGTGTGCTGGAAGAACCATGGCGCGGCAACGACCTCCACGAAGGTATCCTGCAGCTCGTTGAGCCAGACAAAGGCGGACCACAGCGGGTGATCGGCCGCGCGGTGTTTGCCCACGCAAATCCACTTCACGGCAACGGTAACGGCCATGGCTACGGCACCCATGCCCATGAGCACGAGGCCGGAGAGGAGCCAGGTGAGGGGGAAGCCGAGGGCGTCGAGAAGCGAGTAGTACACGCTAAGGGTCGCGGCGAGCAGCATGGCAGAAAACATCGGTGCCAAAAGGCGCATGGTTTCCACCACGCCGCGGCCGGCCTTAACGGCAAAGCCCGGGTTATAGGTCAGCGCCTCGCCCGAGTTGGCGGGGGAGTCCACCTCCACGGTCACGCGGCGCATGCGCTCTGGCGGCGCACCCCACCAGTTGGCGCCGGCCTTCGTCTTCTTCGGGGTAGAAGAAAGCACGGCAACCAGCGAGTTCTTGGAAAGCTTGCGGCCGGGCGCGGTGATGCCGGAGTTGCCCACGAAGGAGCGCTTGCCCACCTTGGTCTCGCCGGTGCGCATCCAGCCGCCGCCGAGCTCGTAGCCGCCGATCATGGTGTCATCGGCCAAGAAGGCGCCCTCTTTGACCTCGGTGAGCTTGGGGATCATCACCGCGGTGGAGATTTCCACATTCGCGCCAATGTCCGCGCCAAGCGAGCGCAGCCACGCCGGGGTTAGCTGCGAGGCATACACCGGGAAGAGCTTGGTGCGCGCCTCGTCCATGAGGCGCTCGATGGCCCACAGGCGCCAGCCCTTGGCCGAGCGCACGGGTGCGACGCCCGGGCTAATACCCAGCGAGAGAATGCGCACGCCCAGCCAGGTCTGCAGCATATAGGTGCCAAAGGCCGCCAGCGCGCCGACGGGCGCGAAGAAGATCGCACCGACGAAGCTATCGCCGCCCGTGGAATGCACGAGGGCCAAGACGATGGCCGCGCCTACCGCCAGCGCTACAACCGGCTGGATGGCCAGCAGGACGGAGGTGGCGTCATAAATAGCCACCCACCACGGCCGGCGCTTGGGCGTATGGGACGGGAAGCGGTGCTTGGAACGACCCACCTTTTGGGCAGGCGAGCCGGACCAACGCTGTCCGTCCTTGATCTTCTTGCGGCCGGTGACGGTGGAGCCGGCCTCCACGTGGGCATACTTGCCCACCACGGTGCCAGGCAGCAGCGTGGAGCGTGCGCCCACGCGGGCGCCTTCCTTGACGTCGATGGCACCGACATGCAGGATATCGCCGTCCAGCCAGTAACCGGAGAGGTCCACTTCGGGCTCGATGGCGGCGTGCTTGCCCAAGGTGAGCAGGCCGGTCACCGGCGGCAGGGAGTGCAGGTCCACGCCGCGCTTGACCTTGACGCCGAGCGCGCGGGCGTAGTTATTCACGCGCGTGGCACCGGCCAGGGAGCTCGCGCCGGAGGCATTAGCCCAGCGCTCGGCCGCCCAGATGCGCAGGTGCGTCGAACCGCCGCGCGGGTAATCGCCCGGCTTAATGCCGGCCGTAATAAGACGCGCGCCGTAGCCGCCGAGGGGGATGCGTCCGACTGGGGTGACAAAGACGATGAGCATGGCGATGACCAGCCACCACGGATAGGCCGCGGCCCACTCGAAGCCCAGCGATGCCGCCACGGTGGAACCCAGCATGAGCCAGGCCAGCCAGCTGGATGCTGCCAGCGTCATGATGGGGATCTGAATCAGGGTCTGGGCGAGGCGGGTGCCGAAGCCGACCTTGGTGACCTCGCGCATGGGGACATCGGCAGCCGCGGGGCGCGGTTCGGCTCCCGCAATGAGCTCGGCCAGCGAGCCCAAGCGCGGGTGGTCGTAGAGGTCGCGCACGGCCACGGTGGGGTAGCGCTCCCTGATATGGCCCACGAGGGTCGCGGCCGCCAGCGAGGTGCCGCCGAGCGAGAAAAAGTCGGCGTTCTCGTCTTCCACGGACACGCCGAGGGTTTCTACCCACAGCTCCGCGAGCCACTTCTCGGTCTCGGTCAGCGTGGTCGATTCCACGCCCACTCCGGGCAGCGGCCACGGCAGGGCCTTCTTATCTACCTTGCCGGAGGTGCGCACCGGCAGTTCTTCCATCACGCAGATGCGCGGGACGAGTGCGGCCGGCATGGTATCGGCCAGGCGGGCGTGCGCGGCCTCGTGATCGAAGCCCTTGGCCTCATCCTCGAGGGAGACATAGCCCACCAGGACGGACTCGCCGCCGGGGGTCTTTTGCACGGCCACGGCCGAGTTATAGACGTTATCCAGGGCCGCAACGTTGGCTTCGACTTCGCCGAGCTCGATGCGGCGCCCGCCAATTTTCACCTGGTCATCCACGCGGCCGACGAAGTACAGCCCGTCCTCCTCCAGGCGCACGTGGTCACCGGTGCGATACGCACGCTGCCAGCCCATCGACTCCAGCGGGGCGTACTTCTCCGCGTCCTTGGCCGGATCCAGGTAGGACGCCAGTCCCACGCCGCCGATCACCAGCTCGCCGACGCCGCCTAATTCCACAGGGATGCCCTGCTTATCGACGACCACCAGGTCCCACCCATTCAACGGCAAGCCAATGGACACCGGCCGTCCGGGCAGCATTTGCTGCGCACAGGCGACAACGGTGGCCTCAGTAGGGCCGTAGGTATTCCACATCTCGCGGTCCTCGGTGGCCAGGCGGTCCACCAGCTCCTGCGAGCAGGCTTCGCCGCCGACGATGAGCAGGCGGATATTATCCAGCGCCTCGGCTGGCCACAGGCCTGCCAAGGTAGGCACGGTGGACACAACGGTGATATCGCGGCGGATGAGCCACGGGCCCAAGTCCATGCCGGAGCGCACCAGAGATCGCGGCGCCGGGACCAAACAGCCGCCGTGGCCCCAGGCCAGCCACATTTCCTCACAGGAGGCATCGAAGGCGACGGACAGCCCGGCGAGCACACGATCCTCCGGGCCGAGCGGCCCGTGCGGGTGATTGACCAAAAAGAGGCTGGCCTCGGCGTCCACGAAGGCGGCCGCGGAGCGGTGGCTCACGGCCACGCCCTTCGGCTTGCCGGTGGAACCGGAGGTGAAGATGATCCACGCGGTGTCTTCTGGGCGCGGGGCATTGGGGTTCTCGGCCGGCTCCTCGGCGGACCTGTCGGGGGCGTATGGGCGCGCGGAATCGCGCAGGAAGCGGAAGCCTTCATCTGTAAAGACGCCATCGATATCGGCCTCGCCGAAGACCATCTCGGCGCGCTCGTCTGGGTCGTCGGCGTCGACAGGCACGTAGGCCGCGCCCGCCGCCAGGGTCGCCAAAATGGCGAGGTAGAGCTCGCGCTTGCCGGAGGTCATCCGGATGCCGATGCGATCGCCCCGGCGCACGCCATTGGCGTGCAGCTCGGTGGCCCACAGCTCGACCTCGTGGATGAGCTCGGAGTAGGTGATGATTTCGCCGTCGTCCAGCGCGGCGGCATCTGGGTGCATCTCCGCGGTGGTGGTGATGATGTCCCACAGCGTGCGCGGCCGCGGTGCCGCGCTACCTAGAAGGTACTGCTGCGGGACGAGCGATTCGGGGCCCGCCATTTATGCCTCTTCTTCGTCCGCGGCGATGATGGACTTGGCCAACTTTCTCAGGTGCTTGAGCTGCTTATTGGTGGACTCATCCAAGGCCTCGTCCTCGGCGGTGGCAACAAGCTCCGCCAGGTCCTTGTGGACCTTCGTGCCCTTCTTGGTGGACGCGACAATCTGGCGGCGGCGATCCTTCGGATCGCGCTCGCGCTTGGCCCAGCCGCGGTCCTCGAGGGCATCGATAAGACGCACCATGTCAGAAGCATCAATGGCCAGGGTCTCGGAGAGGTAGGACTGCGACGCGGCATCCGCGTCCACCAGGCAGGTAAGGACCCAGTACTCGCGCAGCGTCGTCTGCTTGGTCTGCAGGGCGGCCTCGACGCCATCGCGGGTGCGGCGGCGGAGGCGCTCCAGCTGGAACGACGGGGATTCGAGCAGGGCAGTTGGGATTACAGAATTATTCGTGGAAGCCATACCATCATAATAATCCCAAAAGATTGGTTAAGGCCAATTAATCCGTTTCAATGGGAAGCCCGGCAGCCTTCCACTTATCCGTGCCGCCATCGACGTTAATGGTGTCCCAGCCCAGCGCATGCTCCAGATACTGGCAGACCTGCATGCTGCGGCCGCCTGCGTGGCAGATGACGTAGATATCCTTGTCCGGATCGATTTCCTGGATGCGACCCGTAATCTCGCTCATTGGGATATGGGTCGCGCCCTTCGCGCGCTCCACCGCCCACTCGTCATTCTCGCGGACATCAATGAGCTGTGCGCCTTCTGGTACTTCAGTTGGTTGAACGTTTTTCATGCCTCATACCCTAGTCACGCATAGGACCTTGTGCTGCTCCGCGTGCCGCAGTGCTAGCGCTGGAACCGCCAGTAGTGGTGCCACTGCCACGGTGGCTGCACAATGTTGTCTTTACCGTGGACTATTGCGAGGACTTGGCCAACAGCTATGTCGAGGTGGTGCTCGATTGTGGCGGCGGTGAAGTGGAGGGGTTTGTAGCCTCTTTGGACGGCGTCGTTCAGCTTTTGGCGGTCAATTTCGAACCGCTGCCGGTTCTCGCCCTGATGGTAGGCGTAGCCGTCGACTTCGATGGCTAGCTTGTGTTCCTCCAAGAGTAAGTCCCAGCGGTAAGGTCCAATGTATCTGTTGTTGTGCACGGTGACATGGGGCCGAAGCGCGCGGGTGAGGTTGCGCTCGGGGACGCTATCAGCGCCGAGGATGGTGTTTTCCAGGATGCGTCGGGTGTGCTGCGGGAAGCGCTGAAAATCAAGCATGTGGCCCTCCATCTGCGAGGCGCCGTACTGGCCGGCAAAGCAGGCCTCGAGGAAGGCGACGGCGTCTTCCTCCGCCATGATTTCTGTGGCCTGCAGCGGATTGCACACGTTAATGCCATTGAGCTGGCCCAGCGCCTTCGGACGGGCGCGGCGGCTGCGGAAGTATGGGCTGGAGGCCATCGTTCCCGCGCGCAGGAAATGGAGTGGGAAACTTAAAGCGTGGCCGAGGTAGTGGTGGGCGCACGAGTAGCCGTCGAGCGCCGAATCGGGCCAGCGGCGGGAGACGATTTCCGCGAGTTCGCGCGGCGAGGGCTTGCCTTCGGTATAGAGTCCGTGGCAGATTTTCACGGCTTGGTTGTCGATAGCGCGGCGCGCGGCCGTGCGCGTGGTGAAGATTCTCATGCGCCCACCCCTAGGCGTTCATTTCGATCATTTAGGTCCCCCGAGGCCGGTGGTTTCGGCCTGCTATGTGATCGAATTGTACTTCGGGGACGGGAAGGTGTCGCGGGGAGGGCCTTGCGGATGCGAAGAAGGGCAAAAAGAGGCGAAAAAGGGACAAAAAGGGGCGTTTCGATCAAATACGGCCTTTGAAACCGCCGCTTTCGCGGTGCTATTTGATCGAAACGCCCTAAGGGCAGCCCGGAGCAGAAGCGCTTACTTGAAGCGAGCCTTAGCCTCGTCGAGGATCTTCTCTGCCTCGGCCTTGTCGCCCCAGCCGGAGCCGGTGACTTCCTTGTTCGGCTCCAGGTCCTTGTAGTGGACGAAGAAGTGCTCGATTTCGTCCTTGATGTGCTGCTCCACATCGTTGATGTCCTGGTAGCGCTCCCAGCGTGGGTCGTCGATGACGGCGAGCAGCTTGTCGTCGCCGCCGGCCTCGTCGGTCATCTTGAAGACGCCGACGATGCGGGCCTCAACGACTACGCCCGGGAAGACCGGCTCCGGCAGGATGACCAGGGCGTCGAGCGGGTCGCCGTCCTCGCCCAGGGTGTGGTCGATGAAGCCGTAGTCAGCCGGGTAAGCCATCGGGGTGAACAGGTAACGGTCGAGGTAGACCTTGCCGGACTCGTGGTCAACCTCGTACTTGTTGCGGGAGCCCTTCGGGATTTCAATGGTTACTTCAACGCTCACAGCGATGTCCTCCATGGGGGATTGGGTATCAATTACTGCCCATAGTCTAGCGCGTTGCGGATTCGCGCTAGGGTTAAAGGCAATGAAAGCAAAGCATGTTTGGTGGTCAGCGACCGCGCTCGTGGTAGCAGCAGCGGTCGGAGGTACGGCTGCGCTGGGCGTTACCCTCCAGCGCGAGTACGGCGATCTTTCGCACGGGGAGGCGCAGGCGGTTGAGGCTCCTGAGGAGCCGTTGAGCGCAGCACAGCCGGGCGAGGCGAACCTGGATGCGCTGAGCGCGAAGCTGGATGAGCTCGCGAAGAATAAGGACCTTGCCACTTTCGGCGGCGAGGTGATCGATACCGAAACCGGTGACGTGGTGTGGCAGCGAGACGCGGATAAGCGGCTTACCCCGGCCTCGTCCACGAAGGTCCTCACCACTGCGGCGGCGACGCTGGCGCTGGATGAGAATGAGAAAATCACCACCAAGGTCTACCGTGGGTCGAACGAAAAGAACGTGGTCATTAAAGCCGCGGGCGATGTGTGGATGACGCACGAACAGCTCGATGATTTAGCCGAGCAGATTTCGAAAAACGTCGAGCAGGTCGATGGCGTCTACATCGATACCTCCGTGTGGTCCGGCGAGGCGCAGGCCCCGGGCTGGGATCCGGAGAACGTGGACGGCGGCTTCGTAGCGCCAATGGAACCGGCCATGCTCTACGGTGGTCGCCTGGGCGCGACGACGGGGGACGTGCCGAGGAGTCATGAGCCGGCTTTGGACGTCGCTAAGCAGCTAGGCGATCGCCTCGGCGCGGGCAAGGTAGGCATGGGCTCTGTGGCGGAGAACGCGCAGGAAGTGGCGAGCGTGGATTCGCCGCCGCTCGCGGACCGCGCCCGAGAAATGGTGCGCCATTCCGATAACGTCATGGCCGAGGCCATTGCGCGTGAGCTGGCGGTTTCCCGTGGCAAGGAAGCCAGCTTTGAAGGCGATACGCAGGCCACGCTGGATGTCCTGCGGGAAGAGGGCTTCGACGTCGAGGGTGTCGACATAAAGGATAATTCCGGGCTCTCGGTGGACAATCGCCTCACGGCCGGTCTGCTGACGCAGCTCATTAATGGCGCGGTCAAGGATCCGCGCTTGCGCCCGCTGGTGTCCTACCTGCCGGTGGCCGGCGGCGATGGCACGCTGTACGAGCGCTACGGCGATTCCGCGGCCAAGGGCTATGTGCGCGCTAAAACGGGCACGCTGACTGGGGTCTCGGCTTTGGCCGGCACCGCGCAGGGCAATTCCGGGCGCGTATATGCCTTTGCGTTCATTGTTAATGACGGCGATATTTTGTCCGCCCGCAAGGCTCAAGACGCATTGGCTTCTGCACTGCATGAGTTCTAATAAGCCCTTTTGGCCGCGGGTTTCGCCGCACTTTCTAGCGTGTCGACGCGGCGTGCGCGCTGCTGGCCTTGACCATGCAGTGGCGGTGGGGCTGTCCGGAGGAGCGGATTCGCTGGCTCTCATGGCGGCGCTCGTGGCGGAAGGGCACGAGGTGCTCGCGCTGTGCGTGGACCACGGGTTGCAGGGCGGATCGCGGGCGCAGGCCGAGCGCGCGGCCGAACAGGCCCGAACGCTGGGCGCGCGGGCGCGGGTGCTCAGCGTTGAGGCGGGCGCTGCGCCGGGGGCAGAGTCGATGGAGGCGGCCGCGCGTGCGGCGCGGTATCGGGCACTGGCCGCCGCGAGCGCGGGCGAAGGTTTAGAGGTGTCCGTGGCGCATACGGCCGATGACCAAGCGGAAACACTGCTGCTCGGCGCGCTGCGCGGGCGAGTGACCGGCATGAGCGAGCGCAGCGAGGTCGAAGGCGCACGCGTGGTGCGGCCGCTGCTGAACGTGCGCCGGGCCGATACCGAGGGCGCTTGCGCGGAGTTGGGCCTTTCGGCGTGGCGGGATCCGCAGAACGCGGACACGAATTTCCGCCGCGTGGCGCTGCGCCGCGAGGTCATTCCGCAGTTGAACCGCATCATCGGCGGGGATGCAGTGCCGGCGCTGGCGCAAGCAGCGGGCGATGCGGCGCTTGACGACGCCACCCTGCGCACCCCACCCACCACCGACTGCGCCGAGCTGGCGGCGATGGCGGAACCGCGGCGCCGGCGGGCGATCGCGGCGTGGCTGGTCAGCGAGGGGGTAGAGGTAACAAGGAGGGGAGTGGGGGACGTCGGCAAGCTGTGCACCCACTGGCACGGGCAAGGCCCGGTGGCCGTGCGATCGGCGCGGCAGGTGGGGCAGAGGTTGGAAGTAGCCCGTATAGGTGGCAAACTGGCACTATTGTCTGGTCATTAAAGGAGCGCACACGTGCACGACAAGAAAGACTTCGCCGTTCCCGCAAACCGCTACGGTGACGATGTAGAAGCAATCCTCATTGGAGAAGAGGAACTGCAAAGCCGCGTCCAAGAACTCGCGGATATGGTCTCAGAAAAGTATGCCGACTCTGAGCAAGACCTCCTGTTGGTCTGCGTGCTCAAGGGCGCCGCATTCTTCCTCACGGACTTTGCGCGCAAGCTATCCATCCCCTCCGAGCTGGAGTTTATGGCCGTATCCTCCTACGGCGCCTCCACCTCCTCTTCCGGCGTGGTGCGCATTTTGAAGGATTTGGACCGCGATATTGCCGGGCGCAACGTGCTCATCGTGGAAGACATCATCGATTCCGGCCTCACCCTGTCGTGGCTCATCCGCAACCTGGAAGGCCGCAACCCTGCCTCGCTGAATGTGGTCACCCTGCTGCGCAAGCCCGAAGTAGTCAAGGCTGATATTGATCTGCTGGATGTGGGATTTGATATCCCGAATGAATTCGTCATCGGCTATGGCTTGGACTATGCGGAACGCTACCGCGATCTCCCCTACGTGGGCACCCTCCACCCCGATGTCTATACCACCAACTAAAATCGCGCAGTAATGAAAAACAACAAGATTCTTCGCTACGGCGGGATAGCGGCGCTTATCCTTATCGCGCTGTACGCCTTTACCTTCTTTAGCAACGATGCCCGCGGCTACGTGCAAGCGGATACCTCGGTTGCGCTGACCCAGCTCAAAGACAAAAACGTCGATGAGGTGGAAATTGATGACCGCGAGCAGCGCCTGCGCATCAAGCTCAAGGATGAAATCACGGTAGACGAGCGCGACGGTGTGCAGGAAATCGTGGCCAAGTACCCGGCCCGCGCCTCTGAGCAGGTCTTTAACGCCGTCAAGGATTCCGGCGCCGAGAAGTACCAGACCAATGTCACGCAGGAATCCTTCTTGG
Source organism: Corynebacterium sp. UMB0012 (assembly GCF_030216265.1). NCBI lineage: Bacteria > Bacillati > Actinomycetota > Actinomycetes > Mycobacteriales > Corynebacteriaceae > Corynebacterium > Corynebacterium sp. UMB0012. The sequence continues at coordinate 97,043 of NZ_JASOKQ010000004.1, read as the reverse complement.
GCTCCATGCTCAGCATGCTGCTGCCGATGATCATCCTCTTCGGCGTGCTCTTCTGGCTCATGTCTCGCATGCAGCAGGGTGCTGGCGGAATGTTTGGCATCGGCGGTTCCAAGGCCAAGGAACTGACCAAGGATATGCCGACCAATACCTTTGCGGACGTGGCCGGTGCGGACGAGGCCGTAGACGAGCTGCAGGAGATCAAGGACTTCCTGGAAGACCCCACCCGCTACCACGACCTAGGCGCCAAGATCCCGCGCGGCGTGCTGCTCTACGGCCCTCCGGGTACCGGTAAAACCTTGCTGGCCCGCGCCGTGGCTGGCGAGGCCGGCGTGCCGTTCTATTCCATCTCCGGTTCTGACTTTGTGGAGATGTTCGTCGGCGTGGGTGCCTCCCGCGTGCGCGACCTGTTCAAGCAGGCGAAGGAAAATAGCCCCTGCATCATCTTCGTGGACGAGATTGACGCCGTGGGCCGCCAGCGCGGTTCCGGCACCGGCGGCGGCCACGATGAGCGCGAGCAGACCCTCAACCAGCTCCTGGTAGAAATGGACGGCTTTGGTGACCGCGAAGGCGTAATCCTCATCGCCGCCACGAACCGCCCGGACATCCTGGATCCGGCGCTGCTGCGCCCAGGCCGCTTCGACCGCCAGATTCCGGTCACCAACCCGGACTTGGCCGGCCGCGAGCAGATCCTGCGCGTGCACGCGAAGAATAAGCCGCTGGCAGAAGAGGTCGACGTAGCGCAGCTGGCCAAGCGCACCGCCGGCATGTCCGGCGCGGACCTGGCCAATGTGCTCAACGAGGCCGCATTGCTTACCGCCCGCATCGGCGGCAACGTCATTACCTATGACGCCTTGGAAGAGGCTACCGACCGCGTCGTGGGCGGCCCGCGCCGCCAGGGCAAGATCATCTCCGAGCACGAGAAGAAGGTCACCGCTTACCACGAGGGCGGACACACGCTTTCTGCGTGGGCGCTCAAGGACATCGAGCGGGTCTACAAGGTCACCATTCTGGCCCGCGGCCGCACCGGCGGCCACGCCATGACCTCCCAGGAAGACGACAAGGGCATGTACACCCGCGACGAGCTCTTCTCCCGTTTGGTCTTTGCCATGGGTGGCCGCGCGGCCGAAGAGCTGGTCTTCGGTGCGCCGACCACCGGTGCGTCTTCCGATATTGAAAACGCCACCAAGATTGCTCGTTCCATGCTCACCGAGTACGGTTTCTCGCCGGACCTGGGCACCGTAAAGTACGGCAAGGAACAGGGCGATCCCTTCAGCCAGATGGGTGGCGGCGGCTCCATCGATTACTCCGATGAAGTTGCCTCCAAGATTGATGAGCAGATGCGCTACCTGCTCGAGCGCGCGCACGAGCAGGCCTATGACATCTTGCGCAATAACCGTCATTACCTGGACAAACTGGCCGAGGCCCTGTTGGAGAAGGAAACCCTGCGCCGCCCTGACCTGGAGCGCATCTTCGACGGCATCGAGCCGCGCGAGGCCTTCGACGTCTTCCCAGGCGAGGACGATCGCTTCCCGCGCCAGATTGGCTACGCCCCAGTGAAGACCCCGGTCGAGCTGGCGAAGGAGCGCGGCGAGGAGCTGCCTAAGCGCATGACGCTTCTCGATGCCTCCCGTGCCGCCCGCGAGCGCCGCCTCGCCGGCGAAGAGCCGAAGGGCGAGGTGGGCTTCAACTTTGGCCAGCACGCCGGCGATTACGTCGACCCGGACACCGCCCGCGAGCTGGGCAGCGGCCCCGCTAAGGAATCTGCGGACGCCACGCCGGCCCAGCCGACCCAGCAGTCCCGCGACGGCCAGTCTGCTGAGTCTTCCGAGCCTGCGGCCCGTCCGGCCGCACGCCCCGCTACCGGTGGCGGAAAGCACCACAAGCCGGATGCCGGCGCGGATGCTGATGCCGAGACCAGCCAGTGGTTTACCCCCGGCTGGGACGAAAAGGATCGCCGCAAGAACCCCTATGCGCGCGAGGACGACAAGCAAGAAGATAACTAATGCCTGATAATCACATTCCCGCTCGCGCCGCCTTTGACCAAGACCGAGCGGAGGCAGCGGTGCGTGAGCTGCTCCTTGCGGTAGGGGAGGACCCTGACCGCGAGGGCTTGCGCGAAACCCCTGCCCGCGTGGCCCGCGCCTACCGCGAGGTCTTCGCCGGCCTGCACGAGGACCCAACCGAGGTTCTGCACAAGACCTTCGCTGAGGACCACCAAGAATTGGTTCTGGTGCGCGATATCCCCATTTATTCCACCTGCGAGCACCACCTAGTGCCGTTCTACGGGGTGGCGCATATTGGCTACATCCCGGGCAAAGACGGCCACGTCACCGGTTTGAGCAAGCTCGCCCGCCTGGCGGATATGTATGCTAAGCGCCCCCAGGTCCAAGAGCGCCTCACCCAGCAGGTAGCGGACGCCTTGGTGGAGGTCCTCGGTGCGCAGTCCGTCATCGTGGTCATTGAGTGCGAGCACCTGTGCATGGCCATGCGCGGCATCCGCAAGCCGGGTGCGACGACGACCACCTCCGCGGTGCGCGGCGGCTTCAAAAACAATGCCGCCTCCCGCGCCGAGGTGCTCAGCCTGATTCGCAGCTAAGTCCACCCCGGTTCACCACGAAAGCGAGAAGGAGCACGCCATGCAGCAGGCAACCTCGGTCTCAGATCTGACCATCGCCAACCGCACGCTGGTGATGGGCATCGTCAACGTCACGGAGGATTCCTTCTCCGATGGCGGTAAGTGGTTGGACGTCGATGCCGCCATCAACCACGCCCGCGAACTCGTGGCGCAGGGCGCGGACATGATTGACGTCGGTGGTGAGTCCACCCGGCCGGGCGCGGTGCGGGTAGAAGCGGACGTCGAAAAGCGCCGCGTGGTTCCCGTCATTAAGGCGCTGAGCGAGCTGGGCATCCGCACCTCCGTGGATACGATGCGCGCCTCGGTGGCCCGTGCGGCCGCAGCGGCCGGCGTGGACATGATTAATGACGTCTCCGGTGGCCTAGCTGATCCGGAGATGTATCGCGCGATGGCCGAGGCCGGTGTGCCCGTCTGTTTGATGCACTGGCGCACGCTGCAGGAAGGCGCCTTTGGATCCGCAGCCGGTAGCGCCGACCACGGCGGCGATGTGGTGCGCGATGTGCATGAGACCCTCGAGCGCCTGGCAAATAACGCGCTGGAGGCCGGCGTGCGCCGCGATAATATCGTGCTCGATCCGGGCTTAGGCTTCGCCAAAACCCCGCAGGATAATTGGGCGCTGCTCAAGGCCCTGCCGGAGTTCCTCGACGCCGAATTCCCCATGCTGGTGGGCGCTTCCCGCAAGCGCTTCCTCGCCGCCATCCGGGAGGACCGTGGCGTGGAGTCCAGCCCACTGCTGGCCGATCCCGCGACTGCGGCCGTGACCGCCATTTCCGCCCAGATGGGCGCGTGGGGTGTGCGCGTGCACGAGGTCGCCGTCTCGCGCGACGCCGTCGATGTTGCGGCTGCGTGGAATGCCGGCAACGGCTACGCGGGCGGGGCCAATGCTAGCGGCAGCTATAGCAATGGCGCCGATGGCAACGGCACCATGAAATCCACCGCCCTACCGCGCAACCCAAAGGAGTAAAACATGGCAGACCGCATCGAGCTCACCGGCCTAGAATGCTTTGGCTACCACGGCGTTTTTGAGGAAGAAAAGCGCACCGGCCAGCCCTTCATCGTGGATATCACCTGCTGGTCCGAGTTCGCCGAGGCCGCCGCCACCGATGATCTGACCAAGACCATCAATTACGCCGAGCTTGCCGACGTCGCCGCCAAAATCATCGAAGGCCCCGCCCGCGACCTCATCGAGACCGTCGCCAGTGAGGTGGCCGATACCATCATGGAGACCTTCGAGGGCCTGCATGCCGTGGAGGTCACCCTGCACAAGCCGAAGGCGCCGATTCCGCGCACTTTTGCCGACGTCGCCGTGGTCGCCCGTCGCTCCCGCAAGCACGCGAGGACCCTCTAATGCGTGCGGTGCTGTCTATCGGCTCCAATATGGATGACCGCGTGGAGCTTTTGCGCACGGTATTCGACGAGTTCGCCGACGAGATCGTCGCCGCCTCGCCCGTCTATGCCACCCCGCCGTGGGGCGTGACTGACCAAGACGAATTCCTCAACGCGGTGCTCATCGTGGACGTCGAGGAGACTCCGAAGGAACTGCTGCGCCGCGGGCAGAAGCTCGAAGAGGCCGCCGAGCGCGTCCGCGTGCGCCACTGGGGACCGCGCACGCTGGACGTGGATATCGTCGATATTGAAGGTTTTACTTCCGATGACCCGGAGCTTATCGTCCCGCATCCTTATGCCCACGAGCGCGCCTTCGTGCTGATTCCGTGGTTGGCGGCCGATGCTGGTGCTAGGTTGAGTGGGGAGGGCGTCGCCAAGCGGGTAGCAGCACTCGACCCGAAAGAGCGCGCCGAGATTCGCCGGCTGGGCATGATGGAGGAGCTATGACACAGACCTCGCTGGGTGCCCTCATCGGCACCGGGGTCTTTTTCGCCGCCGCAGCGGCCATCCTCACCACGCGCTTTTATGGCTCCATGCTGCAAATCCCGGTAACGGTCTCGGCCACCCTGTGGCTCATGGCCGTCATCTGTGTGGCGCTGACCTGGAAGGTGGACCAAGCCACCGAGGACGAGCATGGCATTGGCCTGGATAATTCGCAGCTCAACCCCATGACCATCACGCAGTTCATGCTGGTAGGAAAGGCCTCGGCATGGACGGGTGCCATCGTGGGTGGCATTTATGCCGGCATTGCCGTCTACGTCATCCCCAACGCCGGTACGCTCACCGCGGCGTCCGATGACCTCGTGGGTGTCATTGCCTCCGCGCTTGGGGGCCTCGCGATGGCCGCCGCTGGCCTGCGGCTAGAGCGACACTGCGAGACCCCGCCCCCACCAGATGGAGTACAAGCGGTACATTAGTGAGCATGACTGAGCCGCGCTCTTCTTCAAGCAAAACTCCCGCCAAGACGACCAAGCCGGACTTGGGCCAGATCGGGCTCATTGTTCTCGTGGTGCTGGCCGTTGTAGCCAGCATCGTCATGCTGATTTCCGGCTCTGCCGCCGCGCTCAAGATCGCCCTCATTGCAGCACTGTGGGCCGCCGTGCTCGGCTTCTTCCTGGTCATGCGCTACCGCCGCCAGGCCGAGGAGTCCGTGACCAAGCTGGAGCTGCAGGAGCGCGCTCACCGCGCCGAGCTTAAGCAGGTCCGCGCAGCCGATGGCCAGCCGCTGCCAGACCAGGAGCTGCTGGATGAGATCCGCACCGAGCTGGCTGCCATCCGCAAGCAGATTGAGGATCTTTCCGGCCAGGACTTCACCTATGAACCGGCCGCCCTGCACGCCGAGGCGCGCCGCATCATGCAGCTCGAGGCCCAGACCGCGGCCGCTGCTCGCCCTGGCTCTGAGGAAGGCAATGTGGACTTCACCCAGTCCTCCTCCGGCGCCCCGTCCGCCGATGCCATCGCCGGCCGATTGGGCAATCAGCCGTCCGCGGCGCACACCGAGGCCAACCCGCTCAATGACATCATCAGCGAAAAGACCCGTGCGCAGCGCACCTCCGGTAAGACTTCTGGTGCCTCCACCTTCAACACTGGTGGCTTCCAAGCCGTGCGCTGGGATACCGGCGGCGATGATTCCCTGAAGAACGCCCGCACGTCCGCGGCCAGCGAGCACCACGGCAGCCACCGCAAGCCAGAGGCTGCCATCAAGGCCGATGATGAGACCCAGGACATTCCGCAGCAGGCGGCGCCGCAGCGCGACGAGCGCGCGGAGTATCCAGGCTCGGGTCAACATGTGGCTCCGGAATCGGCCGAACCAGTACGCCAGAAGGCAGCCCGCCCGCATCACCGTGCGGCTGAACCTCAGCCAGAGGAGCAGACACGCGGACGCCGTCGCAGCGACGATAAGCGCGAAGGCGCGGTATCCGTGGCCGAGCTGCTGGCCCAAGCGAAGAAGAAGGATAAATAAATGCGCCCGCCACGCATGCGGGTAGCCCTCTTCGGCCGGAGCCTGGCCGGCTTTACCTTGGCCAATGCCATGGAACGCGCCGGCCATGAGGTGCAGATGCTCTCGGACCCGGCCGAACTTGCCTCTTTTGAGGCCCTCATCATCGCCGTGGGCGATGCCCGCTTAGAAGCTACCGTGGAACTTCTTGAACCCCACGTCCACCACGGGCTTATCGTGTTCCACACCTGCCTCTCGCGCGGTGTCCAAGTGCTAGATCCGCTAGAAACCCGCGGGTGTGTCGTTGCGGCACTCGCCCCATTTGCACATATGCGCTGGGCCGTGACCACCCTAGACGAGCTGGGCGAGACTGTAGTGGAGCTCAATATCACCGAGTTCCGCGGCGAAGCCGTCGCGCTTTCCGATGCCGAACGTCCTTCCTTTGCCGCCCGTGCCTACTACGCCGAGATGCTGCGTCGCTTGCACATCTCTGCGGCGGTCGATGCTCGTTTCTTCCCCTCTGCAGAGGAAAAGCCCATGGTGGGTGAGGACATGGACACCGAAGAAATCATCGCCGCCTACCGCGGTGCCACCGACCCCGGCCTGCGCCGCAGCTACGTGGAGGTTGCCCGCCGCCTAGGTGAGGTAGACGGCCGCGAGGAGCTGGAAATGTGGGCCCTACAAGAGGAGAGCCGATGAGCCTAGAGCTGGGAAATGCCACCGTCATCAGTGAGATTGAGCGCATCCGCATGGTTGGCAGCGCCTTTCATAAGACTGGCCGTCCGGTGGCCTTCGTACCGCTGACCAACGGCGTGCACGCCGGCCATATCGCGCTGGTGCGCGCGGCCAAGCACATTCGCGGCGCGGTTACCGTCGTGGCCCTGCAGTCCCCGCACGAGGAGGATCTTGAGCTCCTGCGTGCCGAGGGCGTGGACATCGTGTGGGATTACTCGCCAGAGACCTTATGGCCGCATGGCCGCCGCATCGCCGTAGCTCCGGCCGACGCCGCGAGCGCCCTCGAGCCGGACCTCAGCGAAGATCTCTCGCTGTACCTTGCGCTCATTCTGGCGCTTTCGCCTACCGACGTCCTCCTCGGCGAAAAGGACTACGAGCTCCTCCTCGCCATCCACCACGCGGTTCAGGACTTCCACCTGGGTGTCCGCGTGCAGGGCGTGCCCGCCGTACGCATGCCCGATGGCGTGGTGATGAGCCTGCGCAATACTAATGTCCCGGCCGGATCCCGTGACCAAGCTGCGGCCCTTTCCGCCGCGCTGACCGCCGGCGCACATGCCGCCGAAGCCGGTGCGGAGAAGGTCCGCGAGGTTGCCACGGAAGTCCTGCGCGCAGCAGGCGTTGAACCCGATTACCTTGAGGTGTGCGGTCGCGACCTCGGCATGCCTCCCGAGGAGGGGGATGCCCGCTTGCTCGTTGCCGCGACAATCGGCGGCGTCCGCCTCATCGATAATGTGGGCCTGCCGCTGGGCATCGGCTTTAATAATATTGAAGAACACGAAGCCAAGGCCGAGCTCGAGCGCGAGCAACAACGCGCGCTACAGCGCGCGCAGGGTACCGCTTCTCAGCAGCCTTCGGAGGACTAATGACCGATATTCAGATCCGCGACCTCGACCCGCGCGATGAGCCCCAAGCGATTTCCTTCGCTATCGAGGGCATGCACCTGCACTGGTTTGTAAAGAACCCGCGCTTTGAGCGCGCCTATGGCCGCTACTTTTGGGATTTAGAGCGCGCCAAGGCCACCGATATCCTGGCCGCCTACGATGGCGACCGCTTCCTCGGCGTGCTTTTAGCCTCCATGAAAGGCAAGCCCGCCTTGCCGTATCCGTGGTGGCGCAAGGCCTATGTCCGCGCGGTGGAAATCTTTAATAACCTGCGCCCGGGCGGGCACCGCGATGATTACGATGCCGCCAATCAGGACATGCTGCTCAAGTACTTGGGTAAGCACCCCATTGATGGCGAAATCGGCTTCCTCGTCGCGGATCCCAATTCCGGCGTGAGCGGCGTAGGAACGGCGCTGCTCGAGGCCTTCGAAGCCCGTCATGAGGGAAAGAACGTCTACTTGTTTACCGATGACGGCTGCACTTATCAGTTCTATGACAGCCGCGGTTTCACTAAGGTGGGCGAGCGCACCATCGCGGTCAACGAGGACCGCGACTTGGTGTGCATGTTTTATGTGCGGCGCCTTGGCACGCCGCAGGCTTAGCGTGCCGCAGGCTTAACGCGCCAACGCGCCCATCGGATCCCAGGCCGGCAGGGTAGTGACGGACTCGGACTGCAACGCCGCTTGGTATTGTTCTGGCAGGCGGGAGGGGTGCACGGCGATTTCGAAGACGAACTCGTCGAACCAGTCATCGGCCATGGTCCAAAAGCCCTTATCGGCCTTCTTCGGGCCCCAGGAATTCTCCACACGCCAGCGATTGACGGTGCCGTCGTCTGCGATATCGGCGCCGGTAAAGACCATCGCGTGGGTCATGAGGGACTCGTGCAAGCGCAAACGCTGCGCCTTGTCCAGATCCATCTCCACGCCGTAGAAGGCCTCATAATCGTGCAGGTGCTTGGCCCATACGCCGTGCTCATCATCGGATTGCTGGTCGGTATCGCAGCCGAACCAGACCGGCTGGCCGTCTTCGATGGAGGCACGCGCGGCATCGCGCAGCACCTCCACAGGCGCGTTCAAATAGGTCACGCGCTTTCCAGCCACGTTGCCCAGATACTCCACGGTGTAGAGCTCGCCGTAGGCGTTGCGCGGGTCGTTGACCACGCACACGTACTCGCTTAGATCCGCCGGCAGGTATTCCCGGGCAAACTCCTGTGGGGTATAGGTACCAGCGCGGTGGAACTCATCGTCCTTATCGCGGTACTGCCACACAAAGTCCTCGGGTGGCAGGCCAAGGTTGGCGGTGAGGATACGGTAGACGTCGGCAAGCGCCTGCTCATGCGCGCCCTCTTCGCCGCGGCGGATGCGGTGGGCGGCGCGGCGCAGCACGGTTTGCAGATTGTGGTTAAGCATCGCCGTGGCCTCGGAAGACGCGGTCTCCGGCATGGCGTATTGCGGCACCACGCCGTACTTTTCCACTAGGGCGACGAACATGGACCATTGGCCGCCGTCATCGATGGGATCATCCATGAGCTTGGTCACCGTGCGGTCCGTAATCTCGCGGTCCTTGAGCTCAGCCATGGCGGTGAGGAACCAATTGGCCTTTTCCAGCTTGTCAAAGAAGTAAATATAGGTCTGGGAGAGCTCAAAGTCCTTGAGCTTGGCCTTGTCCATGAGCCCGCCGCGCAGGGAGTTGAGGCCGGCAAAAATCCAGCAGCGGCCCGATGCCTTCTGGTCGGCCACGCCCCAGGAATCTAGCTTATGGCTGGTTACCGGGGTAAGGGTGCGCAATTGCTCACGGTCGAGGCTGAGCTTGTCGACGCCCTCCTGGGCCACCCCATTGCGTACCAGGCGCAGCGTGGCATCGCTGGTGAGCTCGGCAGTGGCGGCATGAACCTCGTTCGGTTTAATCTCTGTCATTTCTCGATTCTCCTTAGTTCATCCGGTCCCAGAGGGGAAGCTCAATCGGTTCGGTGGCAAGAGCCTGGGCCAGCTCGTCGCTCAGGTGCTCCTTGCGGACGGCGATGTGGAAGACGTTCTGGTCAAACCAGGCATCGGCCATCGTGGCAAAGCCCTTACCGGGCACATCCTCGCCGTCGTCCTTGCGCGGCGGCTTAGAACCCCAGGAATTTTCCACGCGCCAGGCGCGGTCACCATCGACGCCGGTGAGCACCATCGCGTGGGTGGGCGCGGTCTCGCCGGAGGTAAAACGCTCCTCCTTGTTCATGGAGGAATCGATGCCGTAAAGGCCATCAGTATTCACCAATCCCTCGTCCCATACGCCGTTGAGGAAGGAGAACTGGCGGTTGACATCGCAGCTAAACCACACCGGCTCGCCGGCCGCCAGGCTGCGCTTGGCAGTTTCCTTCAGCTCGGCCGCGCTGACGTTGAGGTACTCCTGCGGAACGCCGCCCAACACATTGGTCTCCTCGGCGCTGCTGAACACGCGATGCTTGGGGTTGGTGGAGCGGGGGTCATCGGCCAGCACCACGTACTCGTCCAAGTTCGGCAGGTATTTATCGGCAAACTCGCGCGGGGTGGAGTGCAGGCGCACGAATTGCTCGTCCTTGGTGCGATACGCCCAAGTAAATTCCTCCGGTGGGGTGCCCAGGTGGATGGCCAGGATGCGGTGGATATCCTTGCGCGCCTGGGCGAGGATGTCTTCGCGCGGGCCGTCCTGTGCGGCGGCGCGGCGCACCACGGTGGCCAGGTCGCGGTTCATCTCCGCGGTATTTCCAGACGAGCGCACCTCCGGCATGGCCTCGGCAGGGACGGCGCCGTACTTGGCTACGAGGTTGCTAAAGAAGCACCACCAGCCGCCATCGGCCCCTGCGTGGTCGAGCACCGCGGCGACGGTGCGCTCGTCCCAGCCGGCGTCTTTTTTATCCAGCAATTGGTTGAGCACCAGATTGGCGCGTTCCAGCTTGTCAAAGTACTGCAGGTAGGTGAAGGAGAATTCGAAGTTATCTACATTGAGTTCCTTGGCCGCGCGGTGACGGAAGACGTTCAGCGCCGCGAACATCCAGCAGCGGCCCGAGCGCTTCTGGTCCGATACGCCCAAGCTATCCAGCTTGATCTCGGTGGTGGGGTAGAGCGCCGTAATACGGTCGCGGTCTAGGGCCGCCTTGGCTGCCCCGACGTTGGTAATGGCGTTGCGCGCGATGCGCAGCCGGGAATCGGCCGCGGCCTCCTCGCGCAAGTGGGATAGGTATTCGTTGGTGAGCAAAGTCATAGTTTCGGTTTTAGCAGACCCGAGCCCACAGCGGCGCGGGCGGGTGGAGCTAGAGATGGGCCGCCAGCTTGCCGACGGCCCCCGGAGTCCCCACTTCCTCCGGCAACCACGGAACCTCGCGCACCGGGGTATCGGGCAGCTGGGCGCGTAGGAGTGCGAGTGCCTCATCCTCGGCGGCGCGCCGGGCGGCTAAGAACTCGCCTTGGTCGGCCGGGGTGCGCCGGTTAACCAGCATGGATCCCACCCGCACACCGTTGCTCGTGAGGTCCGCATGAAACTCGGCAGATTCCAGCACGGGCAGGCGCTCGGCGGTGAGCACGATGTGGAACACGGTGCGTGGGGAGGTAAGAGCGGTGCGCAGCTGGGCAAAGCGCTCGCGGCGCTGGAAAAGCGTGGCGCGAATCTCCTGATTGCGCCGGTCCACCGGGTCATTATCCGCGCCGCTGACGTTAGACATCCCGCGCACCAGCGAGCCGAATTTATCGGATTTCTCGCGCCGGGAGAGCAATCCATCGGTATAGGCGGCCATGATCTCCGGCAAGGCCATCAGCCGCGAGGTATGCCCTGAGGGTGCGGTATCGAAGATGAGGTAGTCGAAGTCCGACTCCTCCACGACCAGCGCCGCTATGCGCTCCAATAGCGCCGCCTCCTGCGTGCCGGGCGATTGCCGGGCTAGGTCGAGGTGCTTTTTCACCTCGCCATGGAGGTGTTCGGGCATAAAGCGGCGCATCGAGTTCCCTACTTGCGCTAGGTGTTGCTCGGTCGCGCGCGCAGGGTCGATCTCGATGGCAGACAGGGTAGGGGTGAGGTCTACGGGGGCGTCGCCAAGCGAGGCGCCAAAAATATGCCCCAGGTTATGCGCCGGGTCCGTGGACACCAGGCAGACGCGGTGATTGCGGGACAGGCGCAGCGCGGTGGCGGTGGCCAGGGTGGTTTTACCCACCCCGCCCTTGCCTCCAAAGAACATGATGGGTGCGGTCTCTAACAACATTGAATATTCTCCAGCGGGGATTTATCCATTCCCATGCGGGTATGCCAGGCGTGGAAATCCTCATAGACCAACGGCAAAAGCTCCAGGGTGTAGTAGCTGGCGGGGTTGGGGATGCCGAGCGCCTCCGAGGCGACCAGCATCAGGAAGAGATCATCTTCTTGCTGCTGGGCCTTGGCAAAGCTGGCACGATACGGGGCCTGGTAGTACTCATTGAGCCCGGCCGCAAGTGCCTTAAGCTTGTCGAGCATGCTCGGGCAGTGGGGCGTCAAGGTCATCATCGGTCCACTCCAGCGGGGTCTCCTTGCGGGCGCGGGAGATGGCGCCGACGGCTTCCACAATGACCCAGATGGCGGCGACCACGATGATGACGTCCATGCAGAATAGCAGCCAGTTCTGGCTGGTAAAGAGGGACTTCAGCTGGAGCAGTGCGGCCCACAGTGACATGGCGGTAACGAAGATGAGCGGTATGACCACCGGCCACGTCGGCCGGCGCAGGTGGGTCAGGATGACCACCACGATGGCCAAGGAAAGGCCCGCCATGAGCTGGTTGGTGGTGCCGAATAGCGGCCAGATGGTCATGCCGCCGGATCCATCTGCGCCGGCGGAGAAGGTCAGGCCGAAGGCCAAGCCCACCGCGATCACGGTGGCGGCCAATGCCTTGATGCGCACACCCATGATCTCGCCAATTTCTTGCACCACTAGGCGCTGCAGGCGCACGCCCGAGTCCATGGTGGTGGCGGCGAAGAGGACGGCCATGGTGGCCAAGATGGTGCCGGAGAGGGACGTGGGAATCCCCATGCCCTCATTCATGAGTGCGCCGCCGCCTTGCACGAAGGCCTCCACGCCGCCGGCATTCCACTCGGAGTAGATTTCTTCCCACTGCTGCACGGACTTAAAGCCCGCGGTGGTGGCGATGATGGTGCCCAGCGCGAGCAAGCCCTCGCCCACGGCGCCGAAGTACCCCACAAAGCGCACGTCAGTTTCCTTATCCACCTGCTTGGACGAGGTGCCGGAGGCCACCACGCCGTGGAAGCCGGAAATAGCGCCGCAGGCGATGGTGACAAAGAGCAGCGGGAAGATGCCCGGGGTGCCGTCCGGCACGTTATCGCGCAGCGCCGGTGCGGCCAGCGAAGGGCGGGTAATGAGGAAGGATCCGTACAAGATGGCCAGGCCCACAAAGAGCTGGAGGCCGTTGATGTAGTCGCGCGGCTGCAGCAACACCCACACCGGCAGCAGCGAAGCGATGAAGGCGTAGATGAATAACAAGATGATCCACACGCCGTTGGCGGGGATGCCCAGGACAGTATCTGGTAGGACCACAGGCACACGGTCACCGATGATCATCAACGCGTAGAGCGCGACAACGCCCACGATGGAGACCAGCGGCAGGTTCCAATTCAGGCGGTAGATGGCCTGGCCGATAAGCAGCGCGACGACGATGGCACCCCACGTGGGGATAACGGCCGTAGGGGTGGAGACCAGCAGGTTCGAAATGACCACGGCGAAGGCCGCATTCACCATCAACAGCAGCAGGAAGATGACGATGAGGAAGAGGTTGCGCCCGCGCTTGCCAATGTAGCGACCAGACAAAGTGCCGATGGACTGGCCCTTGTGGCGCTGCGACGCCCACAGCGCACCTAAATCGTGCATGCCGGCAAAGAAGATGGTGCCGAGGGTGACCCAGAGAAACGCCGGAACCCAGCCCCAGATGACGGCTACGGCCGGACCAATGATGGGCGCGGCGCCCGCCACGGACGTGAAGTGGTGGCCCCACAGGACGTATTTATTGGTGGGCACAAAGTCCACGCCGTCTTCCATGGTGTGGGCCGGGGTGGAGTAGTTCGGGGATAGCCGGAAAATGCTCTTTCCTAGGACCTTGGAATAGAGCAGATAGCCGGCGCCCATCATCGCAATGCCGATGATGGCGAGGACAAGAGAGTTCATGGTGTGCGTCTCCTCATGGGCGGTCAGGTGGCGTGTCTCACACGTGCGGTTAGTATGCCATAACTCACATAGGTATTAGCCCGTGGGGGAGACCGGCGGGTGGATTTATATTTGGAAGGCGCAGGCGGCGCAGTACCTCATGCTGCCGGCAGGAAAACAACAGCGCGGCCCCAGTTCCAGTGGAGGAACGAGGGCCGCGCGGTGGGTGCTTAAACCAGGTGGTGCTTACTTCTTATCGACGCCGATGTTGCCGTCCTTCTTCCACACCACAACCACTGCAGGGCGAGGGGTGGACTTGCCGCCCTCTGGCCAGTGGGAGGTCTGCTTTTCGAAGGTAGCGTCATCGGTCTCGCCTGGGTGCTGGACGTTGACCATCACCCGCTCATCGGTGACGATGGGGCCGCAGGTCTCGGCGCCCGCCGGAACCGTCAGGAAGCACTTGAGCTCACCTCGGGTATCGCCCTCAGTGGTCACGGCGTAGAGGCCATCGTTGGACTCAAGGGCGTTGCCGTCGGTGGAGATCCACAGGTTGCCGTGGCTATCGAAGGCCAGGTTATCCGGGCAGGAAATTGGGGAGACCTTCTCCTTATCAAAGCCACCAAAGTAGGTATTTGCTTCCTTCGGGTCACCACAGACTAGGAAGAGGTTCCAGGTGAACTTCTCGCCAGCGTGGTCATCTTCAATCTCCATGACCAGGCCGTTCTTGTTCTCCTTGATAGGAGCCCACTCCATCGGCTCTTCCTTGTTCTTCTTGGCATTCTCGCCGGTAGCGCCGCGGTACTTATTGTTGGTCAGGGCCACGTAGACCTTCTCGGAGTCCGGGTGAACCTGCATATCCTCCGGGCGGTCCATCTTGGTGGCGCCCACCTTATCGGCAGCCTCACGGGTGTAGACGGCAACCTCTTCGGCAGACATGCCATCAACGTGAGACTCGAACTTGTTGTTCTCCGTATCGGAGGTCAGCAGCTTGATCCATTCGCCCTTGCCATCAAAGGCGCCATCCTCTGGCAGCACGCCGGAGCCGTCAATCTCGTCCTCTGGGGAGTTGCCCTCTACCTTGGCCACGTACAGGGTGCCGTGGTCCAAGATGGTGAGGTTGTGCTCGATGTCGCCTTCTTTGTACTTCTTGGTGGAGATGAACTTGTAGATGTACTCGAAGCGGGAGTCATCGCCGGAGTAGCACACGACGGTGCCGTCGGATGCGATGTGGATGTTGCCGGCCTCGTGCTTGAAGCGACCCAGCGCGGTGTGCTTGACCGGAGTGGACTTCGGGTCCAGCGGGTTGATTTCTACGATCCAGCCAAAGCGGTTCGGCTCGTTCGGCTCCTTGGAGACGTCGAAGCGCTTATCAAAGCGTTCCCACTTGCGCTGGGATTCGCCGTCTTCCATGCCGAAGCGCTCCAGGGACTCCTGCGCCTTCTTGTCATCCAGCTTGGCGTGGGCGAAGTACTGGTCAAAGTTCTCTTCGCCAGAAAGCATGGTATTCCACGGAGTGATGCCGCCGGAGCAGTTATTCAGGGTGCCCTTGACCTTCTTGCCGGTCTTATCGGCGGAGGTCTTGACGTAGTCGGAGCCGGCAGCTGGGCCCACCAGGGTGAATTCGGTGGTGGCGGTGATGCGGCGGTTGAGCGGGCCGAACTCGCGCTTGAGTTCACCGGTATCGCCTACCTTGGACACCTCCACGATGGAGTGGCCGTGGCCAGCCCAGCCGATCTTGGCCTGCTCCTCGGTGGGGTTATCCGCATCGTAGTTGGGGAACATCTGCGGCTCGGTGGTGTACTCGTGGGAGCAGACGTAGATAAGGCGGTTGTCATCGTTCGGGTGCTCGATAAGGCCCGCAAAGTCATTGTTGAAGCCGAACTGCTTTTCTGCTGCCTCGGCGGTCTGGTTCTTGTCATCGAATTCCGGCGCGTCCTCAAACAGCGGGTCGCCCCAGGCAATGAGGACGGACTGCTCGTAGCCATCCGGGATGACCACTTCGTCCTTCTCGTTTGGCTGTACTGGGTCGAACTTCATGCCCTCTGCGGAGGTGAGCTCAACGTTCGCCTCAGAGGTTTTGCCGCCCTTGCCCTCGGAGGAAGAAGCCTCATTAGACGCATCATCCGGGTTGGAGCAGGCCGCCAAAGCAGCGCCGCCGCCAACGGTTACGACGGACAGGCTACCCGCACGCAGCGCGGTACGGCGGGAGAATTGGTCAGCAAAGTACGGGTTATTGGACTTGTTCTCGCACTCGCCAAAGCAAGCATTACCGCACTTGTAGGTGCAGGTCAGGCTGGAACGAGAGGAGGCAAAGAGACTAGAGAGAAGGTTGCGGCCTTTAAGCGCCATTATTACTGCTCCAAATGGGTTGAAAATATTGTTTAGACACGGGGACAGCCATATATATAAGGGGATCTCAGTAACTGTGCGTTGGCGCGGAGGTGACGGTTAAGTGAATTATGCGTAAATCTTTTCCGGGGTGAGGGTGGCGTGGGCTAAATCGCGTGCTGCGGTGGGGATCGACTACCCTAGGCTAACGTGAGCGAGCAGAAGAATAATGAAGTAAACGATGTCCCTGAGCAGCTGCGCATCCGCCGCGAGAAGCGCGATCGCCTGCTGGAATCCGGCGTAGAGGCCTACCCGGTAACCGTTGAGCGCACCATCTCTTTGAAGGATTTGCGCCACGATTTCCGCGTTGTACCCGAGGGCGAAGAGCCGGGCGCCGAAGAAGGCGTGACCTACCTGGCCCCAGGCGAGGAAACCGAGGTAACCCACGCCATTGCCGGACGCCTTATCTTTATGCGCAATACCGGCAAGCTGTGCTTTGCCACCCTGCAAGATGGTGACGGCACCCAGGTGCAGGCCATGCTTTCCCTAGCGGAGGTGGGCAAAGAGCGCCTCGACGCTTGGAAGTCCGATGTTGACTTGGGCGATTTCATCTCCGTGCGCGGCCGCGTAATTTCCTCCCGCCGCGGCGAGCTGTCCATCATGGTCTCCGAGTGGACCATGGCCGCTAAGTCCCTGCGCCCGTTGCCGGTGTCCTTTGCCGATATGGCAGAAGATACCCGTGTGCGCCAGCGCTATAACGACCTCATTATCCGCGAAGAGGCCCGCAAGAACGCCATGATCCGCGTGAAGGTCATGCGCGCGCTGCGCAACTACCTGGAAAGCCAGGACTTCGTTGAAATCGAGACCCCGATGCTGCAGACCCTGCACGGTGGCGCGGCCGCTCGCCCGTTTATCACCCACTCCAATGCGCTGGATATTGACCTCTACCTGCGCATTGCGCCGGAGCTGTACTTGAAGCGTGCCGTCGTCGGCGGCATTGACCGCGTCTTCGAAATCAACCGCAACTTCCGCAACGAGGGCGTGGACCGTTCTCACTCGCCGGAGTTCGCCATGCTCGAGACCTACGCTGCATGGGGCGACTACGACGATTGTGCCCGCATGACGCGCGAGTCCATCCAGGCCGTAGCGCGCGACGTCTTTGGCTCCACCACCGTCACCCTGGCGGATGGCACCGAGTTCGACTTCGGCGGCGAAGAGTGGCCCGAAATCGAGATGTACCCCTCCCTCAATGAAGCCCTGCAGCGCAAGTTCCCGGGCCAGCCGGAGGTCACCATCGATACCGACGTCGAGACGCTCAAGGGCATTGCAGACGTCATCGGCCTTGACGTCCCCAAGGATGGCGGCTGGGGCCACGGCAAGCTAGTGGAGGAAATCTGGGAGGTCCTGTGCGAGGACCAGCTGGAAGGCCCCATCTTTGTCAAGAACTTCCCGGTTGAGACCTCCCCACTGACCCGTCAGCACCGTTCCAAGCCGGGCGTGACCGAGAAGTGGGATCTCTACGTCCGCGGCTTCGAGCTGGCAACCGGCTACTCCGAGCTGGTGGACCCGGTTATCCAGCGCGAGCGCTTTGAGGATCAGGCTCGCCTGGCCGCCGGTGGCGATGACGAGGCCATGGTGCTGGACGAGGACTTCCTTGCTGCAATGGAGCAGGGCATGCCTCCTACGGCCGGCACCGGCATGGGCATGGACCGCCTGCTGATGGCCCTGACCGGCCTGGGCATCCGTGAAACCGTGCTCTTCCCACTGGTTAAACCAGAGCAGAAGTAGCAGCCCAGCGGCCAATCTCTAGCCGTCAGCCCACGTGGCTGGCGGCTTTTGCCGTGCCTGGGCTAGTGCGAAAGTGGCCCTGCGGATTTATCGCCGCGCAGGCGCTTAATAATGTTTTCGGCCGAAATCAGACACATCGGCACGCCCACGCCCGGCACGGTGGTGGCTCCTGCGTAATAGAGTCCATCGACCTTGCGCGAGGCATTGCGCCCGCGCAAAAACGCCGATTGCCGCAGCGTGTGCGCGGGCCCAATAGAACCGGCCGACCAAGCATGGTAGCGCTCGGCAAAATCGGCAGGGCCGAGCGTGCGCTTGACGACGACCCTGTCTACCAAATCCGGCACCCCAGCCGTGGCTGCAATGTGGTTAAGGGCGGCGTCGGCAATCGCGGCAACGCGCTCGGATTCCTCTGCGTGGTAGGCATTGCCGAACCCGGGCGCCTCCGCGGCCGGCACCGGCACCAGAATGAAGAGGTTTTCGTGGCCTGCGGGCGCTACGTTCGGGTCGGTGGCTGAGGTCTTGGACACGTAGATGGACTTCGAGGCGCCCAACGGCCGGGAAGGCTCCGGACCGGAATAGACGGCGCGGAAATCCGGATCCCAATCCTGGCTAAAAAGCAGCGTATGGTGCGCTAATTCGGGC
This sequence comes from Corynebacterium sp. UMB0012, assembly GCF_030216265.1. Classification (NCBI taxonomy): domain Bacteria; kingdom Bacillati; phylum Actinomycetota; class Actinomycetes; order Mycobacteriales; family Corynebacteriaceae; genus Corynebacterium; species Corynebacterium sp. UMB0012. The sequence goes on along the minus strand of NZ_JASOKQ010000004.1, from coordinate 78,567 downwards.
AGATCGCCCTTCACCCCGGCCAAAATGAGCACGGTGCCCAGACCTGGATTGCGCCGGCCCCAGTAGGGCTCCGGGTAGGTGCGCAGCTGTGGAGGCAATAACTGGGTCTCGGTATGGTGCACGTCCGCCGCCGACACCACGATATCGGCGTGGATGGCGCCCTTATTCGTGCGCACGCCCGTGACCTGCCGGTTGGCAACCTTAATGGAGGTCACCTCCTCGCCCAAGCGGAAGGTGGCGCCAAACTTCCGTGCCTGCCGGTAGATGGCCTGGACCACGGCCGCGAAGCCACCCTGCGGGTAGCGCACGCCCTCCACCAGGTCGGTGTGGCTCATTAAGGAATACAGTGCCGGTGCGGCGGCCGGCTCGGAGGACAAAAAGACCGCCGGGTAACTTAAGATTTGGCGCAGGCGGGCATCAGAAAACGTTCGGCCCACGTACTGCTTTAGGTTTACCGTCAGCAGAGCCATGAGGCGCGAAATCCGGGTGCGGATATCGCGGTGCACCAGGTTCAGCGGCGCGGAGAAGGTGGTGTAAAGGAAGTGCTTAAGCGCCATCTCATAGGTATCGCTGGCCTGCGCCAAGTACGCGCGGACTTTCTCCCCCGCGCCGGGCTCGAGTGACTCGAAAAGCGCGGTGACTTCCTCGATGCCGGAGCGCACATCCACCGGCGCATCGCCATGAAAGACGCGGTAGGCGGGGGAGAGGTCGACCAAGTCCAGCTCCGCCTCGGTGGAGGTGCCGCACAGCGCAAAGAAGTGATCGAATGCCTCGGGCATGAGGTACCAGGACGGTCCGGTATCCCAGCGGAAGCCGGCCTCCGCAAAGCTGCCGGCGCGCCCTCCTACCTCATCCAGCGAGTCCACGACGGTGACCTCGTAGCCCTCGCGGCCGAGCAAAGCGGCGGTGGCGAGTCCGGCGATGCCGGCTCCAATGACGACGGCGTGCATGATGTTCTCCTTAGTTTTCGCCCGTAGCCGAGGTCTGGCTGCTGCAACCGCGACGGCGCACCGCGCGGGCCGCGAGCCAAGCCTTGGTGTGGTTCGGAACGGATACTCGCGTGGTGGCAAGTGCCGTAGCCGGAGTGGCGGCAAGGCGATTGGTGAGCTCAGCAAAGATATCCGCCGCCGTGCTCACACCGACCCGCGCGGAAGCCGGGAGCACGTCGATGGTGAGCGCGGCGGTGGCGAGCTCCTGGCGGATCTCTGCGATGAGCGCGGACTTGGTGGCCTCATCAATCCGTCCCGATGGGGCCTGCTGAAAATAGGTGCGGCCCAAAGTGGAGCTATCCTCACCCAGGTCACGCAGGAAATTAATCTTTTGAAAGGCTGACCCTAGAGCGCGGGCACCGCGCTCCATCGCGGCGCGGTCGGCGGGGGAGACGTCCTCTTCGGCCAAGAAAATTTGCAGGCACAATAACCCAATGACTTCCGCTGAGCCGTAGATATAGTCTTGCAGTTCCGATGGGGAGTACTCGCGCTGGGTGAGATCCGCACGCATGGAGTTAAAGAAGGCAGCAAGGTACTCGCGGTGGAAGCCGCAGCGGCGAGCGGTGATGGCATAAGCGTGCACTATCGGGTCAGTGTGCAGTCGCCGTTGCGGTGCGGCCAGGATGGTCTTTTCGTAGGCATCCAGCGCGGCGGCGGGGTCGGTGTGGGCTTGTGCTGCGGCGCCGTCGACAAGCTCGTCTGCAATGCGCACCACCGCATACAGGTGGCGGATATCGGCGCGCACCCGTCCGCGCAGAAGCCGCGTGGCCAGGGAGAAGCTGGTGGAGTACTGCCCCATAACCTGCGCGGCCGCGCGGGAGGCCGCTTGGTCATAGCGAGTCAACATATCTGTCAACGTAGCACGTGCTGAGCGGAGGGCTTCTAGGGACGCTGGCTTCTTAGCACTCGAACTCTAGACTGTTCGAGTATCCAGGAGGCCGCTTCCGGGGAGATCCAGGAACAAACTTTGTGAAGTGTTGTGTCTATGTGGTTCCTCAGAAGTACCTCAGCGTGCTGAATATCTTCTAGGAATGCCTTCGAGACGCGGGTATTCCATAGATAAAGAGCCGCCGGGTCAGGATGATCGAGAAACCTTTTCATTCTGGGAGCTGAAAACCATTCAATAAGCTGGCGTTGGGTAGCTGATTGAGGCGTCATGGCTCCCATGGTAGTGTCGCATTTGAAAGCCCCAGAGCGATCCCTGCAGGCCATCTGCACATCACTGGGGTTATTGTTTTAGCGGTTCGTGGCCCGTGGCTGCCCCTCGGCAAAGCCGGCGGCGGATTGCACGCCCACGGTCGCGCGTTCGTGGAAGGCGGCCAGCGAATCGGCGCCGGCGTAGGTGCACGAGGAACGCACGCCAGAGACAATCCGGTCCACCAGGTGCTCCACGCCACCGTGCTCGGGGTCGAGGTAGATGCGGGAGGTAGAAATGCCCTCTTCGAACATCTCGCGGCGGGCGCGCTCAAAGGCCTCGGTATCGGAATTGCGGCCGCGCACCGCCCGGCGCGAGGCCATACCGAAGGATTCTTTGTAGAAGGCGCCGTCGGCATCCTTGTGCAGGTCACCTGGGGACTCGAAGGTGCCGGCGAACCAGGAGCCGATCATGACATTGGAGGCACCCGCGGCCAGTGCGAGGGCGACATCGCGCGGGTCGCGCACGCCGCCATCGGCCCAAACATGGGCGCCTACCTCGCGGGCGGCCGCAGCACACTCTAGGACGGCCGAGAACTGCGGGCGGCCCACGCCGGTTTGCATGCGGGTGGTGCACATCGCGCCCGGGCCCACACCGACCTTGATAATGTCCGCGCCGGCCGCGGCCAGCTCGCGCACGCCCTCGGCCGTGACGATATTGCCGGCGGCAATGGGAAGTCCCAGATCCAGCGCCTTAACCTTGCGCAGTGCGGTGAGCATGCTTTCCTGGTGGCCGTGTGCGGTATCGATGACGAGGACGTCAGCACCGGCCTCCGCCAAGGCACGGGCGCGACCTTCCACGTCACCGTTAATGCCCACCGCAGCACCGATGTGCAGGCGGCCTTGCTTGTCGACGCCCGGCCTATACATCTTCGCCCTTACCGCACCCTTCCTAGTGAGGATTCCAGCCAAGGTGCCATCCGGGTTGACCACCGGGGCTAGCTTGCGGGAGGTTTTGCGCAGCTTGGTAAAGGCCTCCTGTGGGTCAATGCCCACCGGCAGCGTGACCAAGTCGGTGGTCATCAGCTGGCCGACGGCGGTGAAGTTATCCTGTCCGCGCAGGTCCTTCGGCGTGATGATGCCGATAGGCATGTCCCCCTCGACCACGATCGCGGCACCATGGGCGCGCTTGTGCAAAAGGTTGCTGGTATAGCCCACGGTGTGGTGCGGCTTGACGGTAATTGGGGTGTCATAGACCAAGTCCGCCGCCTTCACAGAGGCGATGGTTTCTGCGGCCGCTTCCAAGGAGAGGTCCTGTGGCAGGATGGTCAGGCCGCCGCGCCGGGCGATGGTCTCGGCCATGCGGCGCCCAGCCACGGCGGTCATATTGGCCACGATGAGCGGGATGGTATTTCCGGTGCCGTCCTCAGTGGTGAGGTCTACCGACTGGCGCGAGCCCACCTCGGAGTGGCTCGGGACCATAAATACGTCGGAGTAGGTCAATTCGTACGGCGGATGGGCATCGTTGAGAAAACGCACTGGGGTGTACCTCGCTTTAGGCTCGGGTGGCGCGGTCTCACCGCGCGGATGAAGACACTAAAATTATACTCCTCGACTTTCCCCGCACCCGCGGCCTCAGTATCCTGTCTGGGTGTCTCAGAAACCAGATCCCCACATTTCCGCAGAGGTAAAAATCAACCTCACCATTCTCGTCCTCGGCGCGATGGTGATGATCCTGAACGAGACCGCCCTGTCGGTGGCGCTGCCCACCATCATGGCGGACTTTGGCATCCCCGCGACCTCCGCCCAGTGGCTGCTTACCGGTTTCCTCCTCACCATGGGCGTGGTTATCCCAACCACCGGCTTTCTGATGGATAAGTTCACCACCCGGCAGATCTTCTTGGCCTCGTCGGGCGTTTTTCTTGCCGGTACGGTGTTGGCGGCGCTCGCCCCGGCCTTCGGCGTGCTGCTGGTGGGCCGCGTATTCCAGGCGGCCGGCACCGCCTTGATGATCCCCACCCTGATGACGGTGGCGATGACCCTCGTCCCGCCGCAGCGCCGCGGCAGTGTCATGGGCATTATCTCCGTGGTCATTTCCGTGGCCCCAGCACTCGGACCCACGGTAGGTGGCTTCGTGTTGGGCATGTCTAGCTGGCACGTCATCTTCTGGACCATGGTGCCGCTGCTTGGCCTCATCTGCGCCGCCGGCTATTTCCGACTGGTCAACGTGGGAGATAAGCGCGATACCCCGCTGGACTTCCCGTCTGTCGTCCTGTCCGTCATCGCCTTTGGCGGATTGGTCTACGCCGTATCGTCCCTGGAAAACATGCTGGAGGGCGATGGCCTCGTAGACATCGTCGTTCTCATCGTCGGCCTCGTGGCCCTGGCGCTTTTCACCCGCCGCCAGCTGCGCCTGGCCAAGGACAATCGCGCTCTTTTGGACATGCGCCCGTTTACGGTTCCCAACTTCACCGTGGCGGTACTAGGCATGCTGCTCATGTTTGGGCTATTGCTCGGCGTGGTCAATATCCTGCCCATCTACCTGCAGACCTCTCTGGCGGTAAGCTCCCTGGTCACCGGGCTCGTCGTCATGCCTGGCGGTTTGCTGCAAGGCGGCATCTCGCCGATGGTCGGCCGCCTCTATGACATCCACGGGCCCCGCCCGCTTATGATCCCGGGCGCCCTCCTCCTCGCCGCGGGCACGTGGCTGATGACCTTGCTCAACGAGGACAGTGCGGTATGGATGGTCATTGGCATGCACGTCCTTTTTGCGCTGGGCATCGCGCTTATGATGACGCCGCTGATGACGACGTCCCTGGCCTCCCTGCCAGACGAGCTCTACTCGCACGGCTCCGCCATTCTCAATACCCTGCAGCAGCTGGCGGGCGCGGCCGGCACTGCTTTCCTGATGACCTTCCTGACCCGTGGCACCAAGTCCGGTGCGGCCCAAGGCATGAACGAGGCAGCCGCGACGGCTCACGGGGCGCACTGGGCCTTCCTTTTTGCCGGCGTGCTTTCGCTGGTGGTCGTTGTGCTCGCTCCGTTCCTCAAGCGCGTGCCCTCCGCGGAATAAGCACAAGGACAAAATAAAGGCCCGCACCAGCGGGCCTTTAACTTTCGGGCGCGAGTTAAGAGGCGCACAGCGGCAGGTTCAGCCGCTCCTCTTCAGCCTTATCGCCCCACACCAGGAATGCGGACTGGGTGCCTTCCACGGCCATTACGTAGGTCGGAACATCCGCGGTGGTCTCAAAGCTTTGGATGGTGCACTGGTCATTGGAAAGCTCGACCGGTTCGGCGTCGGGAAGCATGGCATCGCGCTCCTCCACGCTGGGGTAGTAGGTCACGATGTAGTTGAACCCATCGCCCACGCAGGAAATCTTGGCCTCTTGGCCAGGCTCCGGGTCGCGCGAGGAGCACTTAGCCCCATCGAAGCCGTCCTGACCGCTGCGGGAGCCCACCAGGTCCGGATACGCATCCGCGAGGTTTTGCTCCTTGTCATTCCAGCTGGGGTAGGACAGGAAGAACCACAGCGCGGCTGCAGCAGCAATCGCGGCCACCGCCAGCACCGTGATGAGCGCAATGAGCCCGCCCTTGCCCTTCTTCTTCGGCGCGGGTGCCATCGGTTGCTGCGGCTGCGCCATGGGTTGGGCCATCGGTTGCGGCTGTTGCGGCGGAGCGAACTGCTGCTGGGGGCGCGGTTCTGGCTCCTGCACGCGCGGAATCTGCGCGGTATCGAAATCGCGCTCCGGGCGCAGGTGCTCCACCACATCCTTGGCGCTCTCTGCCGTGTTAGTGGGCTTGTACTCCGGGCACTTGTGGGCGACGAGCTCTTCAAACGCCGCTACCGCATCGCCGTGCTCTTCGCCGGACGGACCGGCCGCAGCCAGCACCGAAACCTGGCGTTGCTTATCGACGCCCACCCGGGCCTCCCTTAGCCCATGCACCGCAAAATCTGCCCGATTACGTGACACCAAGAAGTCCACCGCACCCGCCAGCGGACCAAAGACGTCGGCGGCCTCTTCGCGGCTGAGATTATTGGGCAGCTCAGAAAGCTGGGTTCCGGAAGTCCCTTCGCGCACGATGAATTCCTGCCCGTCCGCGGTGGTGCCCGTGCCCACCAGCGGCGCGATGGCTGGGTGGCGCAACCCATGCAGTGCCGTGGACTTGTCCACCACTCCGGTAATTTCCGGCGCGAAGATTTCCACGCTCAGCTGCTGGTGCGTGCTTCCATCTTCGACCACAAAGAGGGTAGACGATGGCGCCTCATCCAACACGGCCAATTCGTGCAGGTTGTGCTGGGTGGCAAAGAACTCAGGAAGCTGGGGCACGGTCGCGACGTCCTTAAATAGTGGGGAGGGGAGGGAACAAAAACGATTCTAGATTACATGCCCATGCCCCTGTTCGCTACCGGCGTACACCCGTGTGAGCTGCGAATATGGTGGATTCTGGCGGTATTGCGGGCATCTGGGAACAAAACCGGAAATTATCGGCGGATTGCCGCGTTAGAGTGGGTATCACATTAGAAGCGAAAGTATAGGGGAATCATGTTCGAGAGGTTTACCGATCGTGCTCGCCGCGTCATCGTTTTGGCGCAGGAAGAAGCACGCATGCTTAACCACAATTACATCGGCACCGAGCACATCCTGCTCGGCCTTATCCATGAGGGCGAAGGCGTAGCCGCCAAGGCGCTGGAATCCATGGGTATCTCCCTGGAGGATGTCCGCCGCGAGGTTGAGGAAATCATCGGCCAGGGCAGCCAGCCGCACACCGGCCACATCCCCTTTACCCCACGCGCCAAGAAGGTCCTGGAGCTTTCCCTGCGCGAAGGCCTGCAGATGGGACACAAGTACATCGGTACTGAGTTCTTGCTATTGGGCCTCATCCGCGAGGGCGACGGCGTCGCCGCCCAGGTGCTGACCAAGCTCGGCGCCGACCTGCCGCGCGTGCGCCAGCAGGTTATCCAACTGCTGTCCGGTTATGAGGGCGGCCAGCAGGAGGGTGGTTCCTCCAACGGCCAGGGCTCCGGTCCGGTCGGCGCGGGTGCTGGTGCAGGTGCCGGCGCGGGCGGCCGTGGTGGCTCCGGCGGTTCCGGCGAGCGTTCCAATTCCCTGGTGCTCGACCAGTTTGGCCGCAACCTCACCCAGGCCGCGAAGGACGGCAAGCTCGATCCGGTCGTTGGCCGTGAGTCCGAGGTAGAGCGCATCATGCAGGTGCTGTCTCGCCGTACGAAGAATAACCCGGTGCTCATCGGTGAGCCGGGCGTTGGTAAGACCGCCGTCGTTGAGGGCTTGGCGCTCGACATCGTCAACGGCAAGGTTCCGGAGACCCTCAAGGATAAGCAGCTCTACTCGCTGGACCTGGGTTCCCTAGTAGCTGGCTCCCGTTACCGCGGTGACTTTGAGGAACGCCTGAAGAAGGTGCTCAAGGAGATTAACCAGCGCGGCGACATCATCTTGTTCATCGATGAGATCCACACCCTGGTTGGTGCTGGTGCTGCTGAAGGCGCTATCGATGCTGCCTCGCTGCTCAAGCCGAAGCTGGCTCGTGGCGAGCTGCAGACCATCGGTGCTACGACCCTTGAGGAATACCGCAAGCACATCGAGAAGGATGCCGCCCTGGAGCGCCGCTTCCAGCCAGTCAAGGTGGAGGAGCCTTCCCTGGATGACACCTTCTTGATCCTGAAGGGCCTGCGCGATAAGTACGAGGCACACCACCGCGTGTCCTACACCGATGAGGCGCTGCATGCTGCAGCTTCCCTCTCGGATCGCTACATCAATGATCGTTTCTTGCCGGATAAGGCCGTTGACCTCCTCGATGAGGCTGGCGCCCGCATGCGTATCAAGCGCATGACCGCGCCGAAGGGCCTGCGCGAGGTCGATGACCGCATCGCTGAGGTCCGCAAGGAAAAGGAAGCGGCCATTGATGCCCAGGACTTTGAGAAGGCAGCCGGCCTGCGCGATAAGGAGCGCAAGCTGGGCGAGGAGCGCGCGGAGAAGGAAAAGCAGTGGCGCTCCGGTGACCTAGAGGAAATCGCCGAGGTAGGCGAGGACCAGATCGCCGAGGTTCTGGCGCACTGGACCGGCATCCCTGTGCTGAAGCTGACGGAGAAGGAATCCAACCGCCTGCTCAACATGGAAGAGGAGCTGCACAAGCGCATCATTGGCCAGGACGAGGCGGTCAAGTCCGTCTCCCGCGCCATCCGCCGCACCCGTGCAGGCCTCAAGGATCCGCGCCGCCCGTCCGGTTCCTTCATCTTCGCCGGCCCGTCCGGTGTGGGTAAGACCGAGCTGTCGAAGTCCCTGGCTAACTTCCTCTTCGGTTCGGATGATGACCTCATCCAGATCGACATGGGTGAGTTCCACGATCGCTTCACCGCCTCCCGTCTCTTCGGTGCGCCTCCGGGATACGTTGGCTACGAAGAGGGCGGCCAGCTGACCGAGAAGGTTCGCCGCAAGCCGTTCTCCGTCGTGCTTTTCGATGAGATCGAGAAGGCCCACAAGGAGATTTACAACACCCTCCTGCAGGTGCTGGAAGATGGCCGCCTTACTGACGGCCAGGGTCGCGTCGTCGACTTCAAGAACACCGTTCTCATCTTCACCTCGAACCTGGGCACCCAGGACATCTCGAAGCCGGTGGGCTTGGGCTTTACCGGCTCCTCCGAGAACGATGCGGATGCTCAGTACGACCGGATGAAGCAGAAGGTCAACGACGAGCTGAAGAAACACTTCCGCCCAGAGTTCTTGAACCGTATCGATGACATCGTCGTCTTCCACCAGCTCACCCAGGAGCAGATTGTGGAGATGGTCGAGCTGCTCATTGGCCGCGTGGCCAAGCAGCTGGATGAGCGCGATATGGGCATTGAGCTCACGCAGAAGGCCAAGGACCTGCTGGCTAAGCGCGGCTTCGACCCAGTATTGGGTGCTCGTCCGCTGCGCCGCACCATTCAGCGCGAGATTGAGGACCAGCTCTCTGAGAAGATCCTCTTCGGCGAAATCGGCGCCGGCGAAATCATCACCGTCGACGTCGAGGGCTGGGACGGCGAGTCCAAGGACAACACGGGTGCGAAGTTCACCTTCAGCCCGCGCCCGAAGCCTCTGCCGGAGGATACCGAGGAGCCGCAGCTTGACGACGCCGAGGTGCGCGAGAATGACGCCGACTCCACCGATGCCGGCGAGCCCGACACCATCACTCCGGACGTTCCGGGCGATGGCGGCTCCACCGCCGCCGGAACCGACCTAGAGTCCGGCTCTGGTTCCGACTCCGATGACGACGGCCACAACCCGCCGCCAGCAGGCGCCGGCCAGCCGATGTAATTCGGTCCAACGGTTAAAGCCACCCAACACTTCGCTTTCTGCGAGATTGGGTGGCTTTTTGTGTGCCGTTCCGAGGGGTCGGATGCCATTTAGCCAGCACAATTAGATGGTGCCGGTTTTCCGTTGAAGCGGTCAAAGAGGTACTTCAAACCCACCGGGATATTGACGTAGAGCGGCAGCGCGTGGTCGGCGCCAGCGCCCGGGATGGTCGCGGTGCCGGGTGCGGCCATGAATTCTACGGTTCCGCCCATCTGGCAATAGGCTCCTGCGACGGCGCGGACCTGCTCGTGCGGGATGAGATCATCGTGCGGCGAGCTGGCGATCATTGCCGGGCCCTTGAGCGGGTGCTTGCCCTGATTCTGCCGTAGCAAGGTTTCCTTGATGACGGGCTTGCGCTCTACGAGCTCGGATAGCGATTCCCCGGTGCGGGTGAGTTGGCGGGTGTTGGTAAAGCCCCACATGAGGATGGAGTCACCCGCGCAGCTGGTGGCCGCGGAGTGCAGAAAGTCGATGCCGCGGGGATTTAATTCTTCAAGGACCGCTTCGCGGAATTTGGGGTCACGCTCCGCAAAGCCGTTGATGGCGTAGCCCAGCACGTGGACGATGGAAGAGCCGTCGATGGCCTTCATGACCTTGGGCAGGTCAGCCGGCGGGGCGCCGGAGTAGGTTCCGGCCACGTTCAATTCGGGTGCATAAGAGTCGGCGAATTCCGCAGCGGCCAGCGAAGCACCGCCGCCTTGCGAGTAGCCCGCAAACCCAATAGGGGAGTCCTGCGGAGCGCGCGCCAGCTCCAGGCCGGAGCGGGCGGCATCAAGCATGGCGTGTGCTTCTTCAATGTGATTGACGTAGGTGTGGTGCCCTGGCATACCGAGTCCGATAAGGTCCGCGACGATGACGCGAGCGCCATGCTGGAGTGCGCCCATATAGAAGCCGTATTCGTGGTTCGCATTGATGGTAGGGGAGCCGACCTTGCTTAGTTCCACGGAGCCTAGGCCCATGCCGGCGCGCGATGGTGCACACTGGTCTCCTGCGCCGCGAGTGCCGGGCGCAAAGATGATGGTGGGCCGCTCGCCCTTGCCACGCCACGGTGCGGTGGGCTCGTACAAGGTGGCCGAGGCCTGAACTGGCTTGCCGCCATCCGTGGTGGTGTCGTAGGTGAACACCTGGCCGCGGCCGACGCCATCGAGTACGTGCGGCGAAGGCCGAGTCGAGGTTACCGCCGCATTTGCGGCCGGCGGCAGCAGGAGGGAGCCGAGGATTAGTGAACAAACTGTGAGGAGTCTCATACAAATCTTTTCCATGGCCACAACCTACTGCGCAGTAAGAACGGTGGAAGTGGAATTGCTAAAATATATGCTTATGGGACTTCAGTATCGTTCAAGAAAAAAGACCGGCAAGAATAGCTGGATCAACGTCTCCGGATCCGGCGCGTCGATGTCTACCAAGGTAGGACCGGTCACCTTCAATTCCCGCGGCGGCATGTGGGTGAACCTGCCGGGCGGATTCAATTTCCGCGGCCGCTGGCGTTAAACAGATCACACTCTCCGGATCGCGACCTGCGATTATAGCCGGCCATTATTAACCCCCTAAATAGGGAGGTGGAACAGGCCAGCGTCGTTTTGCTCGGCGAGGCCGTCGGCAAGCAGCGAAGCCAACGCCCGGGAGCGCTGCGCCGCATCGGGCCAGACCACGTCGATCTCGGACTGCGGCACGGGCCGCTCCGCCGCGCGCAGCACGTCCAGAATCTTGCCGCGCACCTGTCGGTCCGTGCCGACGAATTTTTGCACGCGCTTTTTCGCCCGTGCCTGCTCCTCCGCACTCGGCTGCGGCCGGCCCGCCAACTGCCACGCACAGCTCGCGCGCAGCGGGCACTGCTCGCAGGAGGGGTTCTTCGCCGTGCACACCAGCGCTCCCAATTCCATGAGCGCGGCCGAAAAACGCGGCCCATTCTCGGCCGGCAGCAGCTCCGCCACGGCCGCCAACTCCCGCTTCGACGGTTGCGGCGCCAAGAACCTACCGTCCTCCGCGCGCGCATACACCCGGCGCACATTGGTATCGACCACCGGCACATTTATCCCATAGTGGAAGCAGGCCACGGCGCGTGCGGTGTAGTCACCGATGCCCGGCAGGCGCAGCAGCTTATCGACGTCCGCCGGCACCTCGCCCTCGCCAATGGCCGCCGCGCACTCCCACAGGCGCAGCGCGCGCCGCGGATAGCCCAGCTTGCCCCAGGCGCGCAGGACCTCCGCTCGGGAGGCCTGGGCAAAGTCCGCCGGGGTGGGCCAGCGCCGCATCCATTCCTCCCACACCGGAGCCACGCGCGCGACCGGGGTTTGCTGGCTCATGACCTCGCTGAGCAGCACGCCCCACGCGCTCGTGCCAGGCCGGCGCCATGGCAGGTCGCGTTCATTGGCATCGAACCAGGAAAGAAGAGCTTGCGAATCCATCGTGGGAGATAGTCTAGGGCATTAGAATGTGGCCTATGCCTTTACGTAATGTTGCCCACGAACCGCAGGCCGTATGGGAGGCCCTTAAGGCGGGAAATCAACGCGTGCTGGACGGCGAGACCGTCGACGTCCGCGAGATTTATAACCGCGAGGGCCTAACTCACGGCCAGGATCCCCGCGTGGTGGTCATTTCCTGTTCCGATTCCCGCGCCCCTATCGAGCACGTCTTCAATATCGGCTTCGGCGATGCCTTTGTCATCCGCACCGCGGGCCACATTCTTGACGACGCCGTCGTAGCCTCCCTCGACTACGCCCTCGCCGCCCTCAAGCCCAACCTGCTGGTGGTCCTCGGCCATCAATCTTGTGGTGCGGTGGGCGCGGCTACCGGTTTCGTGGCCGGCGGCGAACTGCCCACCGGCCTGCAGCGCCCCATTATTGAAAAGGTTGCCGCCTCCGCCCTGGTGGCGGGTCCGAATGCCACGACTGACGACGTCGAGCGGGAACACACCCGCCAGACCGTCGCCCAGCTGGTGGCCAGCGTGCCCAACGTGCGTCGCCTATTAGACGAGCGCGTTTTGGGCGTTATCGGCGCGCGCTACCTGCTGGAGGACTCCAGCGTGGAAACCCTGCAGACCTTCGGGGTGGAATAACCCAACCTGACACGCGGCGCGGGCTTAGCGCACCGGCCCGCACCCACCGCTTAAAATTGACAGCGTGACGCAGAAAAAGCCCCTACCTGAAGAGATCTACAAGCGCCGCCGCGTGGCGGCGCTCATCATCGTGCTCGTGCTGGCCGTGGTGCTGATCTGGGCGGCCGTGGCCGCCTTCGGGGGTAGCAGCGATGAGCCGGCCGATACCGCCGCCCCTGCGCCCACGCCGGAGCAGACCTCGTCTTCTGCCGCCCCGGAGACCTCTGAAGCTGCCTCGGAGACGGCTGCGGAGGCTTCGGCCGAGGGGGCGTCGGAAAGCAAGGCGGCCGAAAGCGAGCCGTCGAGCGCGGCGCCTGCAAGCTCTGAGGCAGCCAAGAAGACCTGCGACCTCGCGGACCTCCAGGTGCGCACCTCCATGCTGAACTACTCCGTGCCGGAGGGCGAGCTGCCGAAGTTCTTCATGACGGTCACCAACCCCACGGCCGCGGACTGCAAGATCGACCTGGACAAGAACCTGCTGCGCTTCGAGGTCTACAAGATGGCCGATAACCAGCGCGTGTGGTCCGATACGGATTGCTACGCCTCCGTGCAGACCGGCTCGCAAACCTTCCCGGCCGGCAAGGACGTGAAATTCGAGGCCGAATGGTCCCGCCAGGCCTCCAAGCCGGGCGAGTGCACCGACCGCCCCGCGGCCGAACCTGGGGCCTACTTCGCCCACACCGTCATCGGCGATAACTCCTCCCCGCCGCAGGACTTCACGCTGCGCTAGGCGCTATCCCGACACTGCGGCGATGGCCTGCCCCAGCGTCCCGGCCTGGTGCACGCGCATGCCCTCTACCGGCTCGATATCTCCGCGCGGGACAATCGCGTGCTTGTAGCCCAGCCGTGCGGCCTCCATCAAGCGCCGCTCCACATTGGGCACCGGCCGCAACTCGCCGGCCAGGCCCACCTCGCCGATGACCACCGTCTTGGCCGGCAGCGGCTGCTCGTGCAGCGAGGACCACGTTGCCAGCGCCACCGCTAAATCCGTGGCGGTTTCTGTAATCCGCATGCCACCCACCGTGGCGACATAAGCATCCTTATCGTTGGTGCGTTGGCCCGCTCGCGCCTGTAGCACCGCAAGCACCATCGGCACGCGGTTGGAATCTAGCCCGGTCACTACGCGCCGCGGGTTCTTCGCTACTGGGTCCACCGTCAGCGCCTGCACCTCCGCGAGGATCGGCCGCACGCCGTCCATCGCGACCGTTACGGCCGAGCCATCCGGCGTCGTGCCGCGGTGCGAGAGAAACAGCCCGGAAGGGTCTGCGACTTCCCGAATGCCGCCGGCCGTCTGCTCGAAACAGCCCACCTCGTCGGTGGCGCCAAAGCGATTCTTGATGCCGCGCAGCATACGCAGGCTGGATTGGCGGTCGCCCTCGAAGTTTAAGACGACGTCGACAAGATGCTCCAGCACGCGCGGGCCGGCCACGTTGCCGTCTTTGGTCACGTGGCCGACCAGCAGCACCGGAATGCCGGTGGACTTCGCCAGCGAAGTCAGCGCGGCCGTCACCGCGCGCGATTGCGCCACGCCGCCCGATACGCCCTCCACGCCCACGGCGTGCATGGTCTGCACCGAATCGACGATAATGAGGCTCGGCTTAAGCTTATCCACGTGCCCAAAGACCGCATCCAAGTTGGACTCGGCCGCCAAGTACAGCGATTCCTGCAGCGCCCCGGTGCGTTCGGCGCGGGAGCGGACCTGGCCGGCGGATTCCTCGGCCGTCGCATAGAGCACGGTGCGGCCGAGCTGGGCCCACCGCGAGGCTACTTCCAGCAGCAGCGTGGATTTGCCCACGCCGGGCTCGCCGGCCATAAGCACCACCGAACCCGGCACGATGCCGGTTCCAAGCACGCGGTCGAGCTCACCGATGCCGGTGCGCACCGTCTTTGTCGCCTGCGCCCCAATCTTGGTAATCGGCTGCGCCGGGCTGGACGGCGCTACGCCCTTGCTTGCCGACGCCCCCGCAGCCCCCGGCCCGGCCACCACCGGCGCCCGTTCCTCCAATGTGCCCCAGGACCCGCAGTCGGGGCAGCGCCCGAGCCACTTCGGCGAGACGTAGCCGCATTCGGAACATGTGTGGATAGGGCGAGATTTCTTGGCCATGGCTTCTAGCCTAAAACACATAAACGCCCCCGGCCCGAAACGGGCTGGAGGCGAGACTTTTGGGCGGTGGGGCTTAGTTCTTTGGAGCCTCGGAGGAGTAGCCCTCGGGGGACTCGACGTCGCGGTCGAACTCGCCGGACTGCATCTGGGTGGCGGCGATAGTGGCGTCCACGTCGATGGAACCGTTGGAGAACTCGAAGGTGACTGGGCGGCTGCCGGCGTAGCCGAAGTCATCGTTCTTCAGCGTAGTGGCGATGTACTGGACGGTCTCGGAATCCTGCTGGGTGGTGGCGTCCAGGTTCTTCTGGGAATCCGCGATGATGGACTGGTCGCGGTGCAGCGGCTGAGCCTTGTCCATCTCTACGCGCTGGCCATCGACCTTGACGGACTCCAGGGAGATGACATCGGTATCGTAGCCCTGGTTTACGGCGGTGAACTTCAGAGCAGCGGTGCCGTCCGGTTCTACCAAGATGGTGACATCGCGAACCGCAACCTTGTTGTCTTCCGTGCTTGCAGAAGCGCCATCGACCGCAGCCACCTTGTCGGCGGTCTGGGTGACCTGGCCCGCCGAGCAAGAAGCCAGCGCCAGAGCGGAGACGGCGGTAACGGAAATAATGGCACCGCGGCGGGCGGCGGACTTCAGGGACTGCACGTTGAGCATCCTCCATCAATTGCGATCACAGGGCTTATCAACGCTTTAGCCTAGTCCCTTTCGCATTAAAGTACACAGTTTGTCCCAAACCGGGCGGGTAGACCGTGGGGGTATACGGGGGTATCCGCAGGCGGGGCGGCCGTGCGTGATAAAATGGCGGCCTTAGTCAACCGGGATAAATCGGGAACACAAGGAGTGGCAATGGAGTATAAGGTCGGCGAGGTCGTCGTCTACCCGCACCACGGTGCGGCCGTCATCGAGGATATCGAGACCCGCGAGATGGGCGGCGAGACGCTGGAATACCTGGTGCTGCACATCAACCAGTCCGACCTAGTTGTCCGCGTGCCCATCAAGAATGCCGATAACGTCGGCGTGCGCGACGTTGTGGGCAAGGAAGGCCTGGAAAAGGTCTTTTCCGTGCTGCGTGACGAGGACGTTGAAGAGGCCGGCAACTGGTCCCGCCGTTATAAGGCTAACCAGGAGCGCTTGGCCTCCGGCGATATCAATAAGGTCGCCGAGGTCGTTCGCGACCTGTGGCGTCGCGACCAGGACCGCGGCCTTTCGGCCGGCGAGAAGCGCATGCTGGGCAAGGCCCGCACCATCCTGGTGGGCGAGCTCGCGCTGGCCAAGCCGGTCGATGAGAAGAAGGCCGACACCATGATGGAAGAGATCGATGCCACCATCGAGCGCCACCGCGCGGCCGGATTGGTAGACGATAAGTCCATCACCACCGATATCGACAACGACATCGATCTCGATGACCTCTCCTTCGACGACGAAGACTAAACCGCGCGTCATCGCGCTCATCGCGGCCGCCGGCCGGGGCACCCGCCTCGGTGCTGAGGTGCCGAAGGCTTATGTCGAGCTGCGCGGGCGCACCCTCCTGGAGCGCTCCGTGCGCGCGCTGCTGGCCTCCGGCGTGGTGGACGAGGTCATTGTGCTGGTCAGCCCAGATATGGAGCCCGAAGCAGCCCGGATTATCGGCCGCATCGACACCGCAGGCGCTCAAGACACCACCAACGCCGCGCCCATCCGCCTCGTGCACGGCGGCAGCGAGCGCGCCGATTCCGTGTGGGCCGGCCTGCAAGCAATTCCCGACGACGACGCCGTGGTACTCATCCACGATGCGGCCCGGGCGCTGACTCCGCCGGCGATGGTGCGGGGCGTCGCTAAGCGTGTGCTCGAAGGCGCCCCCGCGGCCGTGCCCGTGGTTCCCGTGGCCGATACCATCAAGGAAGTCGCGGCCGACGCCGTGGTGAGCACTCCCGACCGCTCCCGCCTGCGCGCCGTGCAAACTCCGCAGGCCTTCCGCCTGCCTGCGCTGCGCCAGGCCAACCTCGATTATTGGGCCGAGCAGCCCGAATTCACCGCCACGGATGACGCCAGCCTCATGGAATGGCACGGCGAGCGCGTGGCGACCGCGCCGGGCGACACCCTGGCGTTCAAAATCACCACGCCCATCGATCTCACCCTGGCCCACGCCCTGACCGAGGAGACCCATGACTAACCCGATTATCCCGCGCGTTGGCATCGCCACCGACGCCCACCAGATCGAGGCCGGCAAGGACTGCTGGATCGCCGGCCTGCTCTTCGAGGGCGTGGATGGCTGCGAGGGCCACTCCGACGGGGACGTGGTAGCGCACGCGCTTGTCGACGCCCTCTTATCCGCCTCCCACCTCGGCGACCTCGGCTCCTTCGTGGGCGTCGGCAGGCCCGAATACGACGGCGTATCCGGAGCGAAACTGCTGCGCGAATGCCGCGAACTCCTCGAATCCGAAGGATTTATCATCGGCAATGCCGCCGCCCAGCTCATCGGCCAGACCCCCAAGATGGGCCCGCGCCGCGAAGAGGCCGAAGCGGTACTGAGCGAAATACTTGGTGCCCCCGTGTCCGTCTCTGCCACCACGACGGACCATATGGGCTTTACCGGCCGGAAGGAGGGACGCGCGGCGGTTGCCACGGCCGTCGTCTGGCGCGCCTAGCCCACCACACTAACCCCGCGCACGCGTCAATTAGACTGGGTGGCGTGAGTACTTTGCGCATTTATGACACAGCCACCCGCAGCCAACGCGATTTCGAGCCGATTCGCCCCGGCCACGCCTCGATTTATCTGTGCGGCGCCACCCCGCAGGCGCAGCCGCACATTGGGCACTTGCGCTCCGGCGTCGCCTTCGACATCCTGCGCCGCTGGCTGCTCGCCCAAGGCTATGACGTAGCCCTGGTGCGCAACGTCACCGATATTGATGACAAGATCCTCACCAAGGCGGCCGAGAATAATCGCCCCTGGTGGGAGTGGGTGTCCACCTATGAGCGCGAGTTCACTAAGGCCTATAACACCTTGGGCGTCATCCCGCCTTCGGTAGAGCCGCGCGCGACCGGCTTTGTCACCCAGATGGTCGACTATATGCAGCGGCTTATCGACGCCGGCTTTGCCTACCCCGCCGACGGCTCCGTCTACTTCGACGTCGCCGCCTGGACCAAGGCCGAAGGCTCCGATTACGGTTCGCTGTCCGGCAACAAGGTAGAGGAAATGGAGCAGGGCGAAGGCGAGGATTCCGCCAAGCGCGGCGCACAGGACTTTGCCCTGTGGAAGGCCGCGAAGCCGGGCGAGCCCAGCTGGCCTACCCCGTGGGGCGACGGCCGCCCTGGCTGGCACCTAGAGTGCTCGGCCATGTCCACCTATTACCTGGGCTCTAATTTCGATATCCACTGCGGTGGCCTAGACCTGCAGTTCCCGCACCACGAGAATGAAATAGCGCAGTCGCATGCGGCCGGCGATAAGTTCGCCAACTACTGGATGCACAACCACTGGGTCACGATGTCGGGCGAGAAGATGTCGAAGTCGCTGGGCAACGTGCTGTCCATCCCGAATATGCTGGAGCTGGTGCGCCCGGTGGAGCTGCGCTACTACTTGGGCTCGGCACACTACCGTTCCGTGCTGGAGTATTCCGAGGCCGCGCTGACCGAGGCCGCCGCTGGCTACCGCCGCATTGAGGACTTCCTCGGCCACTTCGACGATCTGGAGCTTGGCGAGTGGACGCAGGGCTTTGAAGACGCGATGAATGATGACATCGCGGTGCCCAAGGCTTTGGCGGAAATCCACACCACCGTCCGCGCTGGCAATAAGGCGCTCGCGGCCGGCGATGAGGCCGAGGCGCGCAGGCTGGCTGGCCAGGTCCGCGCGATGGCGCACGTACTTGGCTTTGACCCGCTGGAGTGGGAAGATGGAGCGCAAGCTAGCGGGGCGGATGCCGCGCTGGATGCGCTGGTACAAGCTGAGCTGGAGCGGCGCACCCAGGCGCGTGCGGACAAGGACTTCGCTACTGCCGACGCCGTCCGTGACCGCCTTGCGGCCGCCGGCATCACCATCACCGATACCCCAGACGGCCCGACCTGGTCGCTGGCGCAGCGTTAAGCACTCCGAAAGGACATAAATTATGGCACGTACCCACGGCCGAGGTGGCGCGGGAATCCGCAAGACCAATAAGAAGGGCGCAACCAAAGGCTCCGGCGGCCAGCGCCGCAAGGGCTTGGCTGGTAAGGGGCCGACGCCCAAGGCAGAGGACCGCATCTACCACGCCAAGCACAAGGCCAAGCTGGAGCGCGAGCGCCGCAACTCGGGTCGCCACCAGAAGGAGACCGCCGAGATGGTCGTGGGCCGCAACCCGGTCATCGAGTGCCTGCACGCCAAGGTGCCGGCCACCACGCTCTACATCGTGGCCGGTACCCGCAACGACAAGCGACTGTCCGAGGCCGTGGCCATGTGCAATACCCGCAATATCCCCATCATCGAGGTGCAACGCCACGAGATGGACCGCATGACCGGTAACGGCATGCACCAAGGCATCGGGCTGCAGATTCCGCCGTATAAGTACGCCGACGTCGACGAGCTCATCGCTCGTGCGGCCGAGAACGCACGCCCAGGTATGTTCGTCATCCTGGATAACATCACCGACCCGCGCAACCTCGGCGCGGTCATCCGCTCCGTGGCGGCTTTCGGCGGCGACGGCGTCATCATTCCTGAGCGCCGTTCTGCGTCCGTAACCGCCGTGGCGTGGCGTACCTCGGCCGGCACGGCGGCGCGCCTGCCGGTTGCCCGCGCGACGAATATCACCCGCACCGTGCAGCAATTCCAAAAGAGCGGTTACCAGGTCGTCGGCCTGGATGCCGGCGGCGAACACACGCTGGATACCTATAACGGCGCGACAGATCCCGTAGTCATCGTCATCGGCTCCGAGGGCAAGGGTATTTCCCGCTTGGTGCGCGAAAACTGCGACGTCATCATGTCCATCCCGATGACGGACTGGGTCGAGTCCCTCAATGCTTCCGTCGCGGCCGGTTCCGTGCTCTCCGAATTCGCACGCCAGCGCCGCGCGGCCCAGTAACCTCCAGCGAGGTTTCTAGCCGCTTTCTGCCCAGGGTGGAAGCCACTTAATGGTTCCATTCACCCTGGCCAGACGGCCGCGCAGCGGCGGGGCGTTGGGATCATCGTCGTTGACGCCGTTGTGATACGGGCAGACGATGGTGAGATTTTCGGGGTTCGTTTCACCGCCGTGGCGCCACGCGGTGAGGTGGTGGACTTGGCATTCATCGGCGGGGTAATTGCACTGCGGCCACGGGCAGGTGGGGTTTTCCGCAGCGGCCATGGTCCGCTGCTTGGGGGAGGCGAGCCGCTCGGTGCGGTAGAGATTTACCGGGCCTTTAACGGGGTGGATCAGAGTCACATAGCCGTGCGCGGTAAATGCGCGGCGCACTAGGTCCGCGCCGGTCATCCGGGCACCATTGGTGAGCTGCAGGGTGATGTCATCGCCCGCGGTGTCGACGACGCGGTCGAGTTCGTCCAAGCGCAGCACCACAGTGGTGGTCACGGTCGCGGGGGAGGCCGCGGCGGAGCCTTGAAAAATCTTGCGCACCGAATCGAGTGGGGCGTCCTTATCGAGCGCGGCGTGCATATCCGCGATGTCCGCAGACTTGCCGGTAATCGTCATGGTCCACGGCCCATCGGCGCGGCGGTAGAGCTTGACACCGGGCTTGCGCTGCGGCGGGCCTTTAATCTCGCGCACGCGCTTGCGCCCCTGCTTATCGACGTCCGACGCATCCCCCTTCATCCCACACAGCTCCCGCCGCAGCGCCCAGGCCTGGCGCTTATTCTTCAGCTTGGTGGCGTGGCGCTCGATGGCCAACAGCGCGGTGAGGCTGTGCTCGTTGGTGCGCGCCGCTGCGATGGATTCGCGCTGGAGCCGGCTAAACGCGGTGGGGCCGAAATAGGTATCGGCGAGGGTGAGAAGGCGGGCGGCGGTGGTGTCGGGGCAGCCGGCGTCGATAAGCGCGCGCTTAGTAAGGCCATCGCAGTCGGCGATGATGTCCATGCCGGCGGCCAGGCCTGTCAAGAATTTTTGTAGCGCGTTCACGGCTCCACACGTTAAGTGCGGGTGCAAGTCGGCGCGCGGTGAGTTGGGTGTGGGTGTGGATAACTAGGCCTGGGCGTCGTCGAGGCCGAAGAACTCGCGGACCTTATCCACAGCGCGGAAGGAATCCGTATTTGGGCCTATGCGTGGGTCGGTTTTCATGCTAGAGGGAATCACGTGGCCGAGGCCTTTCATGGTCCACAGCTCGACGGGGAAATCGCCGTCGTATGCGGTGGCGGTGACATCCGTGGTGGGGTGGTAGTCGCGGGGTGGCTGACAGCCATTGGCCAGCGCGAAGTGCTCGGCGGTGGCCGGCGCGGAAAGCACACGGCCGCGGGTGCGCTCGGCATCCAGTCCGGCGACCCCGCCCTCATAAGGCGCGTACGGGTCGGCGGTGCCGTGGAAAAACAGCAGTGGCGTAGGCCTGTAATCGGCCGGGTTGCTGGGCGCGTGGTTGTCGCCCTCGCCCAGGGTGGAAGCGAAAATGCAGGCGCGGGTGAGGCTAAAGGGGGCGTCGAAAAGCAGGCGGAGCACCATCTGCCCGCCGTTGGAGTAGCCGCAGGCAAAGGTGCGGTCGGTGCCGAATTCGCGCCGCATCTCTTCGACGAGGAAGGCAGTAAAGGCAACGTCGTCCACGTTCTCCGCGCGGGCGGTGACGGGTAGGATGCTGCGGCAATCGTTGAAATGGCGGTCGACGCCGTCGGGGTAGACGAGGACGGTATTGGTGGCGTCGACAAGCTCGTCGAAGGTGCCGTTAGTAAAGCGGCGCATCACGCTGCCGGACTGCAGCGAGCCGTGGAAGAAGAGCAAGAGGTCCGGGCGCGGGCCGGGGTTATCCGGCGCGATGACGAGGAAACGGCGGGTGCGGCCATCCACATCCGCGGTGCGGCGGTGTACGTGCATAGCCGTCCAGTCTAGTCGGCGTGGTGCTCCTCGGCGGTGCTGTGGCAGTCGGCGTGGAAGCGGTGAGCGGCGACCTCGTCGCGCACCGCTTTTTTATTGCGTTGCCAGCCAATGAGGCGACACACCAGGTAAATGACAAAAGAAATGGTGGTAACGAAAACCGAGACCGGAAGGCCGGGCGCGAGCGACAGTACAAAGCCGCCCACGGCCGAGACCTCGGCGAAGATGGTGGCCCACATGACCGCGCGCAGGGGCGAGGAAGTAATCTGCACGGCCGCCGCACCCGGGGTAATGAGTAGCGCCATGACGAGCAGCGAGCCGACAATTTGTACCGACTGCGCGGCCGCCAAGCCTACGAGTACGGCGAAGGCGACGGAAATGAAGCGGGTGGGTACGCCGGCTGCCTGGGCCATGACCGGGTCGGCCGAGGCGAAGAGCATCGGCCGCCACAGGATGGCTACGGCGGCGAGGATGACCACGGTGGTCGCGGCCAAGAGCCATACCGAGGCCGAAGACACACCGACGATCTGGCCGGTCAGCAACGTCATCGCGGTATTCGCGTTGCCGGGGTAGAGGTGTAAAAACAGCACCGAGAGGCCGAGGCCAAAGCTCATGACCACGCCAATGGCGCTGTCTTGTTGGCCTTTGAAGCCCAGCACGGCGAGGATGATGGCGGCCACGATGGCGCCGGCCACCGCGCCGAAGCCGAGGTTGAGGCCGAAGAGCAGCGCGGCCGAGGCACCCATGAGCGCAAGCTCGGAGGTGGCGTGGACGGAAAAGGACATCTGGCGCAGCACGATGAGCGAGGTCATCACGCCGGACAGGATGCCCAGCAGCGCGGAGGCGATGAGCGAGGACTGCACAAAGTCCACGCTGAGCAGGTACTGGGTGTCCTCTACAAAGCTAGACAACGATAAGCCTCCCATCGACGTTTAAGACGTTGACCTTGGAACCGTAGAGCTCGGAAAGGACATCGGAGCGCATGACCTCATCCACGGTGCCGAAAGTATGGCCGCCAGGGGCGAGGTAGAGCACCTTATCGGTCACGCCGAGCACCGGGTTGATGCCATGGGTGACAAACATGATGGAGGTACCGCGCTCGCGGCGCAGCGCATCCAGTTTGTCCACGGTGGCCTGCTGGCGCGCCGGGTCGAGTGAGAGCAGCGGCTCGTCGGCGAGGATGAGCTCGGGGTCATTGGCCAGCGCTTGGGCTTGGCGGATGAGCTGCTGCTGGCCGCCGGAAAGCTGGCCGACGCGGCGGTCGCGCAGGCCGGTGGCACCGACCTCGGCGAGGAGCTCGTCGACGCGATGGCGGGGTGGGCGGCGGCGTCGGAAAGCGCCGTGGGCGAGCGAGAGCGAGACTAAATCGCGGGCGCGCAGTGGCAGGTCGGCCGGGAACATGCGTTGCTGCGGGATGAAGCCGACGCGGCAGTTAACGTCGACGGTGCCGGCCGTGAGCTTGCGGGTTCCCAAGATGGTGCCGAGCAGGGTGGATTTGCCCACGCCATTGGGGCCCAAAACGGCGATAAACTCGCCGCGGTCAACGGCGAGGTTAAGGCTGGACCACAGCGGGGCAACCGCTGCGTCATGAAACTGGATGAGCACTAGAGCTGCCCCAGGGAATCGGTGACCTCGTCATAGTAGGTCCAGAATTCTTTGCCATCCGGTGGGGTCTCGCCGATTTCGACGATAGAGACGTCCGCATCCTCCGCGGCGGACTTGATGCGGCCGGCGGTATCGGTTTCGGTCTGTGGGTTAAAGATAAGCAGGTCTACCTTGTCCTCCTTGATCGCCTTGGTGAAGGCAGCGAGGTCGGCCGCGGTGGGCTCGCCCTCAGAAATAGTGGCCTTGCGGTAGCCCTCTGGGGTGACATCCTTGCCGGAGGTGTACTTCATGATGTAGTCCGCAATCGGCTCGGTCTGCGCGTAGGAGAGATCGCCCGGCAGTTCCTTGAGCTTGTCGCGCAGGCGGTCGACGTGGGAATCCACGCGCTCGGTGCTGGCGTTGGCATCGGTATTGAGTTCGTTGATCTGGTCAGCGATATTTCCTGCGACCTCGTCGAGCGCGGCCGGGTCGTACCAAATGTGCTCGTTGCCCTCGATATTGGTGACCTTCTTCGGGTGCTTCTTGGCGGTGGCCTTGGCGGCGTCGATGGTCATGACATTGGGTTCATCGGCCAGTTTGCCGTGATCGGTGAGCGGCAGGGCGGAGATGATGTTGTCCTGGTCGGAGACGGCCTGGTAAATCCAGGAATCGTAGCCGCCGCCGTTGACCACGAGCAGGTCCGCGTCCTCGGCCTTGGCGATATCGGCCGCGGAAGGCTCGAAGTGGTGCGGGTCAACGCCGTTGCCCTCGACGATGGGCTTGACCTCGATGTCCACGCCGGAGGCGGTATCGGCCACGGCTTGGGCGACGTCGGCCCAGATGGAGGTGGACGCGACGATGGAAATCTTCTTCTGGGCGCCCGGCTCGGCGGCCGAGTCCTCGGTGTCGGAGGAGCAGGCGGTGGCGGTCAGCAGGAGGCCACCGGCCGCGAGGAGGGCTGCGGATGCGCGAAGTGAGGTATGCATAGCTTCCAGTGTGCGTTTGATGGGAACCATTGTCAATTGAATATGTATTGAAAACACGGCCGCGGGGTATGCTTGCGGCCATGGTGAAACGCAGCCCCACCCGCAAGACACTAGCCTCGCTGGCCGCCGAACTGGGTGTTTCGCGCACGACGGTATCCAATGCTTATAGTCGGCCGGACCAGCTTTCGGCCGCAACGCGCGAGCGCATCCTGGCGGCGGCGAAGGCGCGGGGGTATCCCGGTCCGGACCCTACAGCCCGCAGCCTGCGCACTCGCCGCGCGGGCTCGGTGGGCGTGCTGCTGACCGAGCACTTGTCCTATGCCTTCGAGGACATGGCCTCGGTGGATTTCCTGGCCGGCATGGCAGAAGCCTCGGCCGGCGCGCAGACTACGCTCACCCTCATCCCGGCCGGCCCGGAGGGCGAGGCGGAGGCCGCCAGCTTGGTGGGCGCGGCCGCGGTGGATGGCTTTGTGGTCTACTCCGTGGCGGCCGGGGATGCCTACCTCGAGGCGGCGCGCGGCCGTGGGCTGCCGGTGGTGGTCTGCGATCAGCCGACGGATTCGGGCCTGCCGTTCGTGGGCATCGATGATCGCGCGGCGATTGCTCCGGCCGCCCGCGCGCTGGTGGAAGCCGGCCACCGCAAGATCGGCGTGCTGGCGATTCGCCTCAAGCGCGAGCGCCACGATGGCCCCATTTCGTGGGGTGAGCTGCAGGGCGCCGATATGCACGTGCAGCGCGCCCGGGTCATGGGTGCCATGGACGTCTTTGCGCAGGCGGGCATCGCGCCCGAGACCGTGCCCGTGGTTACTCAACACATCAACGATGCGCACACCACGCGGGCGGCCGCGCAGTTGCTTCTCGACGCCCACCCTGACCTCACCGCCGTCCTGTGCACCACCGACTCCATGGCGCTGGGCGTGATGACCTATGCGCGCGAGCGGGGCATCGACGTCCCCGGTGAGTTATCCGTTACCGGCTTCGACGGCATTGATGCGGCGCAGCGCCTTGGCTTGACGACGATCGTCCAACCCAATAAGGCCAAGGGCGCGGCCGCCGGCCACATGCTCGCCAAACTCATCGCGGGCGCAGAGGAATCGGGCGCGGGCGAAACTGCGGTGCTACGGCGCGTGCTGCAGACCAGCTTCGCGGCCGGGCGGACGGTGGCGCCGCCGCGCTAGGCAGCGCCGCCGTTGTTGGGGCGGCTGACATGGGCCGCGCGGGCGGCGGCGAGTTCGGTGAGGAAGTGGGCGACGGCGTCGACGTCGGCAAGCTGCACTACGGCCGCGGTCTCGCCCTCGCCGACCTTGACGCCAACGTCTGGCGGCTGGTGCAGGGCGCGGAAACCGTCCTCATCGGTGACGTCATCGCCCAAGAAGACCACGGCGGTGGCTCCGGTGCGCTCGCGCAGGTTTTCAATCCACGTGCCCTTCGTGGCCTGGGTGGCGGAGAACTCCACCACGGACTTGCCGGCCGTGCGCGGGAAGCCGCCCGGATCGAGTGCGAGGGCGGCTTCGTAGGCTTGGGCGGCAGCTTCTGGGTCGGAATCCTCGAGCGCGCGCAGGTGCAGAACGCGCTGGAAGGGCTTGACCTCGATATCCGCGCCGGGGAAGCGCTCCATGATCGCGCGGATCTCAGCTTCCTTGGTGGCGAGGTGCTCGCGCATCGCGGGGGTCAGTTTCGTTTCCTCCCATGAGGACTCGGCGCCGTGGGAGCCGCCGAAGAGCACGGGCTCGCGCAGCGGGCATACGCGCTGGAGGCCTTCGAGGTGGCGGCCGGAGAGCACGGCCGCGGTGGTGTGTGGCAGGTGGGCCAGTTTATCCAGGGCGCGCAGTGATTCCTGGTTCATTTCGACCTCATAGATGGCCGTGGCGAAGGGGGAGAGTGTGCCGTCGAAATCCGAGACCACCGCGAGGTGCTCGGCGGCGGCAAGGGCCTTGATGGCAGTTGAAAGCGTCATGGCCTCCAGCCTACGCAACTAACCGCCGAGGGAAACCAATTTGATAGACGGCGAGTCCACCTCATCGGTGACCATTTCCAAGACCAGTTGATTATTGGAATTGACGGTGTAGTGGAAATCGTGGTCCGCGGAAATCAGGTTGCGCAGCAGGTTATCGGCCCACACGGACGCGCCGTGGCAATCCTCGGCGGTCTCGTCAAACTCCACCTCATCAAAGTGAAGACGGTTGCCTTCGCGGATGTTTTGGCGCTCATCATCGGCGGAATAGGTCACCTTGCCCACCATTTGGGCGCACCCGGTGGTGCCCACCATTGTGGACTGGCCAAAGCTCAACGTGGGTGCCTGCGGGATGGATTCCGGGATGGTGGAGGCGGCATCCGGGGTGGTGTTGATGGAGACTACCTGCCACTGCTTATCCAGGATCTGCTCATCGCCGGGGGCTTGGGGCTCCTCGTCGCCGGAGCTACAGCCGGCCAGTAATGCGGCGGCACAGGTCGCGGCAATAGGCGCTGCGGCCAGGCGGGTAAGGCGAGACATCATGCGCCCGCCTCCTGTTCTTCGACCTGGCGCAGGCAGCCCAGGAAGGACTGGGACCATAGCTGCACGTCGTGCTCAGTGACCTGCTGGTGCATGGTGAGCATGCGCTGGGTCATTGCCGAGGGGGCGTCGTCAAGCGCCTTGAGCGCATTGAGCAAGGCGGCCTTGACGGACTCGATATCGAAAGGATTGCACAGGTAGGCCTGGCTGAGCTCATCGGCCGCGCCGGCGAACTCGGAGAGTACCAGCGCGCCCGAGCCATCGTCGTGGCAGGCGACGTATTCCTTGGCCACCAGGTTCATGCCGTCCTTGAAGGGGGTGACCAGCATGACATCGGCCATGCGGTAGTAGCAGCGCAGGAGGCTCTTGGCCACGCCTCGGTGCTGGTAGTGCACCACCGGGTGGCCCACGCGGGCAAAGCGGCCGTTAATGCGGCCGACGGCTTCTTCCACCTTGGAGCGAGTGGTCTTGTAATGGTCGAGACGCTCGCGCGACGGCGTGGCTAGCTGCACCAGCGTTACCTCTTCCGGATCGAGTACGCCGGTGTCCAGCAGCTCCTCGAAGGCGGTCAGCCGCTGCAGGATGCCTTTGGTGTAATCGAGCCGGTCCACGCCCAAAATAATGCGCTGGGGTGAGCCCAGCTCTTCGCGCAGCTTGGCGACGTCCCCCTTCTCCTCCCCAGTGAATGAGGCAAAGTCCTTCGCGGCGATGGAAATGGGGAAGGCGCCCACGCCAATGGTGCGCCCCTGTGGCAGGCGAATATGTGCGGTGACCTCGCGGGTACTAGCCTCGCCTTCCACGTCGAGGCCCTGGCGGCGGGCAAGCTCCAAGAAGTTTCGGGCATTGGCCTCCAAGTGGAAGCCGATGAGATCCGCGCCAAGTAGCCCGCGCACGAGCTCCTCGCGCCAGGGCAGCTGGCGGAAGAGATCGGCAGAAGGGAAAGGGATGTGCAGGAAGAATCCGATGGTGAGATCCGGGCGCTTCTGGCGCAGGATGCCAGGCAAAAGCTGCAGCTGGTAGTCCTGTACCCATACGGTGGCGCCCTCGGCGGCGACCTCGTCTACCTCATCTGCAAAACGCAGGTTGACCTCGCGATAGGCGTGCCACCAATCGCGGTCATAGGTAGGGGTGACGATGAGATCGTGGTAGAGCGGCCACAGGGTGGCATTAGAAAAACCCTCATAAAAGCCCTCGAAATCGGACTCGGTGAGCTTGACTGGGTGCAGCAGCACGCCGGTATCGGTGCGGAAGGGCTCCGGTGCGGCATCGGCCACACCGGGCCAGCCCACCCAGCAGCCCTGGTGCGATTCGAGGACTGGAGACAAAGCGGTGACCAGACCGCCCGGCGAGGGCGTCCAGGCATGGCTGCCATCAGGCTGGGTTTCCAGATCTACCGGCAGGCGGTTGGCCACCACCACGAAGTCATTGCCATGCTCACTCATGGTGCAAGAATAACTTAAGACTTCTTCGTGGACTTCTTCGTTGCCTTCTTGGAGGCCTTCTTCGTCGCCTTTTTGGTGGCCTTCTTTGTAGCCTTCTTGGTCGACTTCTTCGTCGATTTCTTGGTGGACTTCTTAGTCGACTTCTTCGTGGACTTCTTGCTGGATTTCTTGGTCGACTTCTTTGGAGCGGCATCGGCCTGCTCCGCCAGCACCTTCTTGTGTACCAGGCCCTTTGGCTCCACGCCCAGCATGGACATCAGGGTCACGCCGTCGAGGAAGTCCTGCGCATAGGTGGCCACGATGCGGCGGGCTGCGCGGGAGGTCTCCTCCTCAAGGGCGTGATTCTGGTCAGCCTGTGGGTGGGTGTCTTGGACCTTGGGTGGCACGACGTGTCCTCCTGAACGTTGTGGAAACTACTTAAGCGCTTGCAAGAAAAGCTATCAGAGCAAATATTGTACGCTACCGGCGGCGTTTAAGGCCTCTCGGGTCCGGATTTGGTGCCTGGCTGCTCCGGTTTCTGGGATTGAAACGTTTCGGTTCCGGGCACGGTATAGGTGGTCTTCTCGCGCTGCTGCGGCTGCGCCGGCCACTGGGAATCCTCCGGCCACAGGTCTGCGGCTGAGCGGGTGTGCGGCGCATGGCTTTGGGCCTCGTGGCGCGGGTGCTGCTGCGGTGGTTTCGGCCCGAGCTTTGGTGGTAGCTCCGGGCGATTGACGCGCGGGGCAAACGGGGACATCGGCACGCGCGGGATGCGCGGGGCCTTGCGGGCCAAGTGCGTGGCCTTATGGAAGGAGAAGCGGCCGATGCGCTTAAAGGCGGAGTAAGGGCGGAAATACTGCGGGCGACGCAGGCGGCGGGCCACGCGTTCACCCAATACCACGCCGGCGGCCAGTGCACCGGAGATGGCCAGCGCCGTTGCGATATTGGTAAAGCCGGTAATCATCTGCTCATTGAGCGAGGCGTACATGCCGCGGTAGAGCATGAGGCCGGGCAGCATCGGCGTATAGCCCACGATCATGGTGATAAGCGGCGGGATTCCCCAGCGGCGCGACATCAAACCGCCGGCCAGGCCGACGACCACGGCGGAAAGACCAGAGGCAATCACCGGGCCGACGCCGAAGGGCACCACCACGAAGTAATAGAAAATCATGCCGGCCGCGGCCGTAAGGCCAGACATGGTGACCTCAATCCAGGCCGCACCGCAGGCCAGCGCAAAGGCGGCAGAACCCGTGCCGCCAAGCAGCACTAGCAGTGGAATTTCGTGGTAGACCGGTGGGGCCAGCGTGGCCAGCGGCGGCAGGTTAAATCCCAGGGAATCGGCCAGCTGGATGCCCACACCGACGCCAGCGATGATGGCGCCGGTAGACAGCAGGGCCTCGAAGAATCTGGCGGAAGAGGTGACGGGGGCGCGCGTGATGCCGTCGACAAGCGATTGCACCAACGTCAGCCCCGCCACCAGCACGATGATGCCGGAGGCAATGATCTGCGCGGGCGAGAAATTAATGCCGAAGGAGGCCGCGACATTGTACAAAATGGCGGCCGGGAAGACGGCGAAAAAGCCGCCGACCACATTCTGATAGAAGGGCGGCAGGCGGTATTTAGCCAACCAGGCGTTCAGGCCCATGATGAACGCGGAGACCACAAACGCCACCACGCCGACGAGCAGGTCGCCACCAAGCATCATGGAAATCAGGCCACCCATCGCGCCCCAGCCGAGCATGACCGTGGACGGCTTATAGGGCGCTGGCATGCGGTCGATCTCGTCTAGGCGCTGCTCCGCCATGGCCGGCGGCATCTGGCCGGAATGGATGGAGCGAATGAGCTTATCGACGGCCGCGAGCTTGGAAAAATCCACGCCAATGCTCGGCACTACGCGGAAGACGTGCAGGTTCTTGCGCTGCTCGCCGGTGCCAATGGTGGTGTGGATGGTGATGGTATTCATCAAGATGTCCACGTGGCAGTAATGCAAACCATACGACGACGCTGCCAGGTGCACCTGGGCGCGCGCATCCGAGTTGGCGGTGCCGGCTCCGATCAGGATTTCACCAATGCGGGCGGCGATCTCCATGACACCGGTGACTTGGGCGGCATCATGGAGATTGACCGGGGCGAGTGGTGATGGCGGCGGTGCGGCTTTAGCCGCGTCGATGATGGCTACCTGGCCTGAGGAAGCGCGCAGGCGCTCCCGCATAGCGGACAAAAATGACACGGAAATAACCCTCGAAAAAGCGCTGGGAATGTGGGAAAGATTCTGCCTGAACTTTAGTCCCTGCACCCTGTCAATGCATAGATGGGGGACCGCTTTCCCCTCGGCGCTGGTGCTCGGGTACTATGCAACGAGCGGGATTTCTCCCGCGGTGCTGGAGTGGCGCAATTGGTAGCGCAACGCACTTGTAATGCGTAGGTTGCGAGTTCAAGTCTCGTCTCCAGCTCAAAAGGAGGCTGGGCCCCGGTGCGGGCCTAGCCTTCGGTGGTTTTTGAGGGGGCGTCGATAAGCCGAAAAAGCCGGTCGACCATGCGCTGGCGATTGGCGGGGGAGAGCTTGCGCTGGTTGAGGTGATCGTGCACCCACAGGCCGGTACTCAGGAGCATGACCAGCAGATCATCCTCGTCTGTCTCGGCGGCGGAAGGATCGACCATCCAGCGCGCATCCACCTCGGCCCACTGGGCGGAAAAATCCGGATGGGTCTGGGAATGTACGCACATCAAAAGTTGGATGAGCGGGTCGTTCTTGCCCATCGACAATACGAGCGCTCGGGAGCGCTCGGCCCAGCTGAGCTCGCTTGCCGGGTGGCCGCCGGCCAGGCGCTCGAGTTCTGTTTCCCAGCGTGCGGCGCAAAACCGATGGCAGTCTACGAGCAAGTCGTGGCGGGTAGGGAAGTGATAAATGAGTCCAGACTTGGACATGCCGGTCGCTTGCGCCAGGGAGTCGTAGGTAAGACCAGAGACGTCCTCGGCGGCGATGATATCGAGCGCAGCTTCAAGGGCTGTGGTCTTTTTGTTGAGTCGCGGCATAGGGAACTCCTGATTTGGGGTTATCGCGGAAACACCAGGCGGTTATCGCGGCTAGGAGCAAGGCGAAGCAAGCTAGGCCGCCGATGGTGGAAAGATATCCGGCATTGTAGGCGCTAGCGGCGGCCGCGTGGGAAGCAGGGTGATGCAGTGCGTCGGTTCCCAGTTCTGCGAGGTGTGGCGGCAGTTCACGGGCCATGAGCAGCGGCACAAGGGTGCCGGTTAGTGCAATGGAGATCAGGGTGCCGAATTCATAGGAGACCGCTTCTACACCCGAGGCCATGCCCGTGCGATGAAGGGGCGCGGCATTGATGATGGCGGTGGAGGACACGGACATGGCCAGGCCCGCGCCTAGGCCGGTGAGTACTAAGGCGGAGACGAGTAGGGGAAGCGTCTCACCCCGGCTCACCACCACCAGGGCCATGCCGGCGGCCATGAGCAAGAATCCGCCGCTAATGAGTGGGAGGAACCCCACGCGATGCAAGGTGGCACCACCCAGGATGGAGGTAGGGATGGCAGACAGTGCCATGGCGGAGATGATGAGGCCGGCGTGAAGGGGTGAGAGGGCGTCGACAAGCTGCAGCTTTTGGGTACTCAGCAGCTCCAGGCCGGCGAGGCCGAACATGGCACCCCCGGCCGTTAGGGCCCCGCCGCTGAAGATACGGGAGCCAAAGATGTCGAAGGTCAGCAGGGGATCTGACAAGCGAGCCTGGCGGCGGCCAAAGGCGAGCGCGCCGCAGATGAAGACGATGCCTGCGGCGGCGCTTAGCGGCCAGTTGTGTGCCAGGGATTTAATGGCCAGCACCAGGCTGGCGAGAGTGATAAGGGAGTACAGGGACGAAGGGAAGTCCCAGTGTTTTAGGGGGTTCGGAGCGTTTGGTGGGGCAAGGAACAAGGTCAGCACAATGGTCACGACCACAACCGGGACATTGAGCAAAAAGACCGAGCCCCACCAGAAATGCTCCAAAAAGAAGCCGCCCACGGTGGGGCCAGCCGCCGCGCCGATGACGGCGACAGAACCCCAGATGCCAATGGCCGTGTTGCGCTCCACCTCATCGGGAAAGGTCAGACGGATGAGCGCCAGGCTCGACGGCATCATAATGGCGGCGCCGCAGCCCAAGAAGGCGCGGCCTAAAACCAGCGTCCAAGCGCTGGGGGAATAAGCGGCGAGCAGGGAAGCGCCGCCGAAGACGGCCAAGCCGATGAGGAACATCCGCCGGTGGCCGGTGCGATCGCCCAGTGTGCCGGCGCCAAGAAGGAGGCCGGAGAGCACCAACGCGTAGGCGTTGATAATCCAGAGCTGCTGGGTATCGGTCGTGTGCAATTGCTGTGACAGCTGCGGCAATGCGGTGTAGAGGATGGAATTATCCAGCCCAACCATGAGTAACCCCAGAGAGATGACGGCGCAGAAAGACCACCGCTGGGCGGCCGTGGAGGCCGCAGCGGTGTGGTCTTGTGCGCGGGGCGGGTGGATACTCATAGCGCAGTAAACAGTACCGAACGGTCGTTACAGTTTGCAGCCGAAGATAGGTTAGTATTGCCTTCCTCACAGCTGGGCGCAGTGTGTGAGTGTATAGGAGATGAGTGGACTTTCCTGCGGTCTAAGTAGCACAGTGGTATTAACACCAATTAAGAGTTAAGGATGATTTTTAATGGCACGTAACTATGCAGAACAGCTAGTTGACACCCTGGAAAAGCAGGGTGTCGAGCGCATTTATGGCCTCGTCGGTGACTCCCTGAACCCGATCGTGGATGCCGTTCGTCGCTCCTCCATCGAGTGGATTCACGTCCGCAACGAGGAAGCAGCAGCCTTCGCTGCCGAGGCAGATTCCCTGACCACCGGCAAGTTGGCTGTATGTGCCGCATCCTGCGGCCCGGGCAATACCCACCTGATCCAGGGCCTGTACGATGCCCACCGCAACGGCGCTAAAGTGCTGGCACTGGCTTCCCACATCCCATCCCGCCAGATCGGCTCCAAGTTCTTCCAGGAGACCCACCCAGAGGCAATCTTCCAGGAGTGCTCTGGCTACTGCGAGATGGTCAACTCCGCTGAGCAGGGCGGCGTTGTCCTGCACCACGCCATCCAGTCCACCATGGCCGGCAATGGCGTTTCCGTCCTGGTTATCCCGGGTGACGTTTCCATGCAGGACGCTGAGGATGACTCCTTCGTCGAGTCCAAGATCTCCGCTGGCCGCCCGGTCGTCTTCCCGGATCCGGCCGAGGCCGCTGCCCTGACCCAGGCCATCAATGAGGCTAAGTCCGTCACCCTCTTCGTTGGTGCCGGCGTCAAGGACGCCCGTGAGCAGGTGCTCAAGCTGGCGGAGAAGATCAAGGCTCCCATCGGCCACGCCCTGGGCGGCAAGATGTACATCCAGTACGAGAACCCGTTTGACGTAGGCATGAACGGCCTGCTGGGCTACGGTGCGGCACACGAGGCCACCCACGAGGCTGACCTGCTCATCCTGTTGGGTACCGACTTCCCGTACAACGACTTCCTGCCGGATGCCAATGTGGCGCAGGTAGACATCAACGGCTCCCACATCGGCCGCCGCACCAAGATTTCCTACCCGGTCACCGGTGACGTAGCCGCCACCATCGAGAACATCTTGCCGCACGTGGATGAGAAGAAGGACCGCTCCTTCCTGGACAAGATGCTCAAGAAGCACTACGGCAAGCTGGAGCACGTCGTTGAGGCTTATACCTCCAACGTGGACAAGCACACCCCGATCCACCCGGAGTACGTTGCTGACCTCATTGACAAGAACGCCGATGAGGATGCCATCTTCACCGTTGATACCGGCATGTGCAACGTGTGGGGCGCTCGCTACATCACCGCTAACGGCAAGCGCGAGCAGATCGGCTCCTTCCGCCACGGCACCATGGCCAACGCCCTGCCACAGGCACTGGGTGCACAGGCCGCTAACCCGGGCCGCCAGGTCATCACCTTCTCCGGTGATGGCGGACTGTCCATGCTGATGGGTGAGCTGCTCACCGTGAAGCTGCACAACCTGCCTATCAAGATGTTCGTGTTCAACAACTCTTCTTTGGGCATGGTCAAGCTGGAGATGCTGGTGCAGGGTCTGCCGGAGCACGAGACCGACCACGAGTCCGTCAACTTTGCCAAGATTGCAGAAGCTTCCGGCATCAAGCACTTCCGCATCGAGGATCCGAAGGATGCACCGGAGCAGATCAAGAAGGCGCTGGCTTATAACGGCCCGGCTCTTATCGACGTCGTTACTGACCCCAACGCCCTCTCCCTGCCACCAACGCTGACCATCGAGCAGCTCATGGGCTTCTCCAAGGCTGCCACCCGCACCGTTCTGGACGGTGGCGTTGGCCAGATGATCACCATGGCAAAGTCCAACCTGCGCAACATCCCGCGCCCGCAGGACTTCTAAATAGCGCGCTGCGCTAGCTACCACGCCCTTCCTCACCTAAGGAGGGGCGTGGTTTTCTTTTACCCCGACCAGGCCGAGTACTCACGTTCACAGGATTCAGGCAGAAACTCTTCAGTAGGCTGGAAAGCAAGCGTGCCATGATGACGTGTTAGAAAATCACAACCTTTAAGGGGATCTGAGGAGAACATGGAAGACACTAAACTCGCCAAGGTTCTTGTCGTCGATGACGAACCCAATATTGTGGAGCTACTCACCGTATCGCTGAAGTTCCAGAACTTCGAGGTGTACAGCGCCAATTCCGGCAACGAGGCGCTGCGCATTGCCCGCGAAGTAAACCCTGATGCCTACATCCTGGACGTCATGATGCCGGGCATGGATGGCTTCGAGCTGCTGGGCAAGCTGCGCCAAGAAGGCCTGGACGGCCCGGTGCTCTACCTCACCGCTAAGGACGGTGTGGACCAGCGCATCCACGGCTTGACCATCGGTGCGGATGATTACGTGACGAAGCCATTTAGCCTGGAAGAAGTTATCACCCGTCTGCGCGTTATCATGCGCCGCGGTGGCGCGGCGGAAGAATCCACCAACGATGCCACCATGAGCTACGCGGATCTAACGCTCAATGATGACACCCATGAGGTCACCAAGGCCGGCGAGCTCATTGAGCTTTCGCCCACCGAGTTCAACCTCCTGCGCTACCTCATGCAGAACAAGGAAGTGGTGCTGTCCAAGTCCAAGATTTTGGACAATGTGTGGCACTACGATTTCGGCGGCGATGGCAACGTGGTCGAGTCCTATATCTCTTACCTGCGCCGCAAGATTGATACCGGCGAGACGCAGCTGATCCACACCGTGCGCGGCGTGGGTTATGTACTGCGCACCCCGCGCTCCTAAAGTGCTTAAATGATGGAAGATTCACAGGAGACCCAGGGCCAGGCGCCTGCACCGGCGGCGGCGCGCCCGCAGTCCATGTGGCTTGAGGGCCTGGGGCAAGGCGAAGGGGAGGAAAAGTCCTCCAAGCGGCGAATGTTTTCCCAGATTCCGCAGGCAATGCCGCTGCGGACGTGGCTGGTCATCCTCCTCGTCGTGGTCTCCGGGCTCGGCATTACGGGCTCGTCCTTTGCGGTGAATTCCATCATGCGCAACGTCCTGTTCAATAACGTCGATGATGAGCTGCGCGCCGCGTCGACCACATGGGCGCGCGATATCAGCAATGACTTTTTCATCGGCGATCACACCAAGCGCCCGCCTACCGAATACGTGGTGCTGAACTACCTGCCCGATGGCACCATCCGCTATTCGGGACCATCGTCAACCACCCCGAATGCGGAGAATATCCCGCTCGGCGGCTACCCCACCACCGTGGGTTCCATCGAAAACAACACCAAGTGGCGCGCGCTCGCCTTCGCGGATTCCAATGGCGTCATCACGGTCATTGCTAAGGACATGACCCATGAAAAAGAAATCCTGCACGGCCTAGCCATGGTGCAGGTGACCATTGCTGCCATTGCTTTGGCTGCCATTGCGGCCGTAGGTTTCTGGTTTATCCGCAGGGCGTTGCGGCCGCTGCGGGTGGTGGAAAAGACGGCGTCGCAAATCGCGGCAGGCGACCTAGACAAACGCGTGCCCAAGTGGCCGCTGCACACGGAGGTGGGCCAGCTGGCTGCCGCGCTCAATATCATGTTGGGTCAGCTGCAGCGCTCCGTCGTGCGCGCGCAGGAGAAAGAGGAACAGATGCGTCGCTTCGTCGGCGATGCTTCGCATGAGCTGCGCACGCCGCTGACCAGCCTGCGCGGCTATACCGAGCTTTATCGCTCCGGCGCCACCAAGGACGTGGACCTAGTCTTTTCCAAGATCGATGATGAGTCCAAGCGCATGTCCTTGCTGGTGGAGGACCTGCTGGCCCTCACCCGCGCTGAAGGCACGCGCCTAGACCTGCGCCCGGTGGACCTACTGGAACTGGCCCTGTCCGTGGGCTCTTCCGCGCGCGCGGCCTTCCCCGGCCGCGAGATTGAGGTGGCCAACGACGCCAAATCCATCCCGGTGGTCAATGGCGATGCCAGCCGCCTGCACCAGGTGCTGCTCAACCTAGTGACCAACGGCATCCGCCACGGCGGCGAGGATGCGACCGTGACGCTGCGCCTGCGCCGCGAGGCCAATGATGTGCTGGTCGATGTCAGCGATGACGGCAAGGGTATGTCCCAGGAAGATGCGGCGCACATCTTCGAGCGCTTTTACCGCGCGGATACCTCGCGCACCCGCGATACCGGCGGCTCCGGCCTGGGCTTAGCCATCGTCCACTCCCTGGTAGAGCAGCACGGTGGCAGCATTAGCGTCGACTCTGAGCTCGGCCGCGGCACCACCTTTACGGTGCGCCTGCCCGCGCTTGCCGACGCCCCCTCTGAGCCCTAGTCCTCCCGAATGCCTTCCTCGTTGCAGCCGAGGTGCTGGCGAATGCGGGCGGCCGCCTCATCCATAGCGGCGTCGTCGGTGTTCTCGGCGTCGAAGGCCTTGGCAAAGTCATACTCTTCCATCTTCTCGGTGGGGAAGAGGTGGATATGGGTGTGTGGGACATCGAATCCGGCGATGATGTAGCCGGTGCGCGGGGTATCAAACGCGGTCTTGATAGCGCCGCCGATTTCCAGGGCGACCTCGTTGAGGTGGGCCCAGGTCTGTGGATCCAGGTCGGTCCACTTATCTACTTCCTCGATGGGCACGACCAGGGTATGGCCGTAGCGCAGCGGCTCGATGGAGAGGAAAGCTACGCAGGTCTCATCGCGGTAGACAAAGCGAGCGGGTAGTTCACCATTAATGATCTTTGTAAATACAGAAGCCATGTGTGCCAGGCTACCCGCTGGTTATGATGGTGGGCATGCGCATTCTCGTAATTGGTTCGGGCGGCCGTGAACACGCCCTTGTCAAGGGCCTGTCCGCCGACCCTAAGAACACCGAAATCCACGCCGCGCCGGGCAGCGCGGCCATGTCCGCCCTCGCTACCGTCCACCCGGATTACTCCCAGGTAGATGACGCTGATCGCATGGTGGAGCTCGCCCAGAGCATCGCCGCGGACCTCGTTGTCATCGGCCCTGAGGTTCCCCTCGTCGCCGGCGTGGCCGATGCCCTGCGCGCGGCCGGCATCGCTGTCTTCGGCCCCAGCAAAGACGCAGCCCAGATCGAGGGATCCAAGGCATTTGCCAAGGACGTCATGGAGTCCGCCGGCGTCAAGACCGCCCGCGCGGAACAGCTGCGTCCGGGCTCCACCGAGGACGACATTGAAGCTGCCCTCGACCGCTTTGGCCCGCAGTTCGTGGTCAAAGACGATGGCCTGGCCGGCGGCAAGGGTGTCGTGGTCACCCCAGACCGCGCCGCCGCCCGCGCCCACGTCGATGCCGTCCTCGCGGCCGGCAACCCGGTGCTGCTGGAATCCTTCCTCGACGGCCCCGAAGTCTCGCTCTTCTGCTTAGTCGATGGCGAGACCGTTGTCCCACTGCTGCCGGCCCAGGATCACAAGCGTGCCTATGACAACGACAAGGGCCCCAATACCGGTGGCATGGGTGCCTACACCCCGCTGCCGTGGCTGCCGGAGGACGGCGTGCAGCGCATCGTGGACGAGGTCTGCACCCCTGTGGCCAAGGAGATGGCGCGCCGCGGCACCCCTTATTCGGGACTGCTTTACGCCGGCCTGGCCTGGGGCGAAGAAGGCCCGGCCGTCGTCGAGTTCAACTGCCGCTTCGGCGACCCGGAGACCCAGGCAGTGCTCTCCCTGCTCAAGTCCCCGCTGGCTGAGGCCCTTAACGCCACGGCCACCGGCACCCTCTCCGAGCTCCCGCCACTGGAGTGGGAGGATGGCTTCGCCGTCATCATCGTCATGGCGGCCGAGGGCTACCCGGCCTCCCCACGCAAGGGCGATGCCATCACCGGCGCCGCCCTGGACGATCCGCAGCGCGTCCTCCACGCCGGCACCGTGCATACCGATGGCGCCTACCGCACCGCGGGCGGCCGTGTGCTCAGCGTGCTGGGCAAGGGTTCCACGCTTGCCGACGCCCGCGCAGACGCCTACGCCACCGTCGACGGCATCGAGTTTGCGGGTGGCTTTGTGCGTCGGGACATCGGCAAGCGAGCAGAAGACGGTGAGATTTCTCTCTAACCCTTCACCCCGCGGCGGGGCAGGCATGGAATAATAGCCACGTGGCTGAAAAGAAGAAGATTTCCAACGTCCTGTCCTCCCGCTATGCCTCCGAGGAGCTGTCCAATATCTGGAGCCCGGAGCATAAAATCATCTTGGAGCGCAAGCTCTGGATCGCGGTCATGCGCGCCCAGAAGGATCTAGGCGTAGACATCCCCGCCAAGGCCATCGATGCCTACGAGGCTGTGGTAGAGGACGTGAACCTCGAGTCCATCGCGGAGCGCGAGCGCGTCACCCGCCACGATGTGAAGGCCCGCATCGAAGAATTCAATGCGCTGGCCGGCTACGAGCACATTCACAAGGGCATGACCAGCCGCGATCTCACCGAGAACGTGGAGCAGCTGCAGATCCACACCTCGCTGGAGATCATCCGCGATAAGGCCATCGCAGTGGTCTCCCGCATCGGCCGCCATGCCGCCGAGTACCAGTCCCTGGTCATGGCGGGCCGCTCCCACAACGTGGCCGCGCAGGCCACCACCCTGGGCAAGCGCTTCGCAACGGCCGGCGATGAGATGCTGCTGGCCATCGAGCGCCTCGAAGATCTCCTCGGCCGCTACCCGCTGCGCGGCATCAAGGGCCCGATGGGCACCTCCCAAGACATGCTCGATCTCATGGGCGGCTCCGAGGACAAGCTCGCCTCCTTGGAGACGGCCATCGCGGATTACCTGGGCTTCCACCGCATCTTCAATTCCGTGGGCCAGGTCTACCCGCGCTCCCTCGACTTCGACGCCATCTCCGCCCTAGTGGAGCTCGGCGCCGCCCCGTCCTCCCTGGCCACCACCATCCGCTTGATGGCCGGCAACGAGACCGTCACCGAAGGCTTCAAGGAGGGCCAAGTTGGCTCCTCTGCCATGCCGCATAAGATGAACGCCCGCTCCTGCGAGCGCGTTGGCGGCCTGCAGGTTATCCTCCGCGGCTACCTCACCATGGCTGCGGACCTCGCTGGCCAGCAGTGGAACGAGGGCGATGTCTTCTGCTCCGTCGTCCGCCGCGTCGCGCTTCCCGATGCCTTCTTTGCCCTCGACGGCCAATTCGAAACCTTCCTCACCGTTCTCGACGAGTTCGGTGCCTTCCCGGCCATGATCGACCGCGAACTGGAGCGCTACCTGCCCTTCCTGGCCACTACCCGCATCCTCATGGCGGCCGTGCGCGCCGGTGTGGGCCGCGAGACCGCCCACGAGGTCATCAAGGAAAACGCCGTGGCCGTCGCGCTCAATATGCGCGAAAACGGCGGCGAGCAGGACCTAGTCCAACGCCTCGCCGCCGATGATCGCCTGCCCATGGATGAGTCCGACCTCGAGGCCGCCCTAGCCGATAAGCACGCCTTCATCGGCGCCGCCGAGTCCCAGGTCAGCCAGGTGCTCAACCGCATCAACGCGCTAGTAGGTGAGCACCCCAAGGCTGCGGCCTATACCCCGGGCGAGATCCTTTAAAACGAGCCGCGCAGGGCGTCTTCCTGTCGCGGTGCGCCTTCCTTTTTCGCATTTCGATCAAATAGCCCCCGAATCCCGCGCGGATTTCGGAGCTTATTTGATCGAAACGTGCTCGCTACCCCTGAGCGCTAGAATGAAGGTCATGCGACCTGAGCTTTCTTCTTATACCCATCTTGCCTCCGGCAAGGTCCGCGATATCTACGATGTAGACGAGAACACTCTTCTGATGGTGGTCTCGGACCGCATCTCGGCCTACGACCACGCCCTCGAGCCGGCCATCCCGGACAAGGGCCGCGTGCTGACCGCAACCTCGAAGTTCTTCTTCGACTCCATCGATTTCCCCAACCACCTGGCCGGCCCGCTCGATGATGAGCGCATCCCCGCCGAGTACCTTGGCCGCGCGATGGTGGTCAAGAAGCTGGATATGTTGCCCTTTGAGTGCGTGGCCCGCGGCTTCCTCACCGGTTCCGGCCTGAAGGAGTACAAGGTCAACGGCACCGTGTGCGGTATCGAGCTGCCGGAGGGCCTGGCTGAGGCTTCCCGCCTGCCCGAGCCCATCTTCACTCCGGCCACCAAGGCGGAACAGGGCGAGCACGATGAGAACGTCTCCTTCGACTTCGTGGTGGACAAGCTGGGCGCCGAGCGCGCCGAGGAGCTGCGCGCGGCCACCCTCCGCATCTACTCCGAGGCCGCCACGCTCGCGGAGGAGAAAGGCATTATCCTCGCCGATACCAAGTTCGAGTTCGGCCTAGACAAAGACGGCACCCTCGTGCTGGCCGATGAGGTCCTTACCCCAGATTCCTCCCGCTACTGGCCGGCCGATTCTTACGTGGAGGGCGAGGTCCAGCCGTCCTTCGACAAGCAATACGTGCGCAATTGGCTGACTTCTGACGCCTCCGGGTGGGACCAAGCCGCCGACGGCACCCCACCCCAGCTTCCCGATGACGTCGTTTCCGCCACCCGCCTGCGCTATATCGAGGCCTATGAGCGGCTTTCCGGCGAGCGCTTCGCGGACTTCCTCTCGCCCGAGGCCTAGCTCTCGCTCTACGGGGCGCCACGCGTACAGTGGGGCGGCATGAGCAATGAGAATCTTTCCGCCCCGGTGGCTGCCGTCCACCCCGTGACCCGTTCCTTCCACGGACGCGAGTTCGTGGATAACTACGAGTGGCTGCGCGATAAGGAATCCCAGGAAACCCTGGATTACCTCAACGCAGAAAATGATTACACCAAGGCGAAGACCGCGCACTTGGATGAGATGACGGAGAATATCTTCCAGGAGATTAAGTCCCGCATCAAGCAAACCGATATGTCCGTGCCTTCTCGTCGCGGCGATTACTGGTACTACGGCCGCACCGAGGAGGGCAAGAGCTACGGCTACTCCTGCCGCCTCCCGGTAGAGGAGGGGGCCGATCCATGGACTGCCCCGGTTATCCCAGAGGAAGGCACCCCGGAAGGCGAGGAGATTATCCTTGACGCCAACGCGCTGGCGGAAGGCAAGGACTTCTTTGCCCTCGGCGCCGCCTCCATCTCTGATTCCGGCCGCTACCTGGCCTATTCCGTGGACTTCGCCGGCGACGAGCGCTTCGAGCTCTACATCAAGGACTTGGAAAGCGGCGCGCTTCTCGACGACCACCTCAAGGGCATCTTCTACGGCGCCACCTGGGCCGGCGACGGCTATATCTTTTACACGACCGTCGACGAGGCATGGCGCCCTGACGCCATCTGGCGCCACAAGGTCGGTACCGCGCAGTCCGAAGACGTGCAGGTGTTCAAGGAAGACGACGAGCACTTCAACGTCGGCATCGGCAGCGCTCGCTCCGATAAGTACCTCTTCCTTGGTGTGAGCTCCAAGGTGACTTCTGAGGTATGGGTCCTCGAAGAAGACAACCCCGAGGGTGAATTCCGCCTGCTGTGGGAGCGCGAATCCGGCGTGGACTACGACGTCGACCACGCCGTCGTTAAGGGCGAGGATTACTGGATCGTCACCCACAACGCCACCGGCCCCAACTTCGAGGTCGGCTATACCAAGGCCGAAGGCGACCTGCCCGCTCTTCGGGATCTGCCCGCGCTCCTGCCTCATAAGGAAACCACCCGCATCGAGGGCGTGGATACCTACCGCGACCAAATCGTGGTGGGTTACCGTCGCGGTGGCATCGGCCGCGCCGCCATCATGCGCATTAGCGACGGCTTTGGCGAGTTCGAAGAGCTCAACTTCAATGAGGAGCTCTTCACCGTTTCCGTATCCGGTAACCCGGAGTGGGACGCGCCGGTGCTTCGCGTGAGCTACGTGTCTTTCACCCAGCCCTCCCAGCTCTTTGATTACCGCGTGGACACCGGCGAATTTACGCTGCTCAAGGAGCAGGAGGTTCCCGGCGGTTATAACCCGGATGACTACGTGGCCTACCGCATGTGGACCACGGCTGCCGACGGCACCGACATCCCCGTATCCATTGTTCACCGCGCCGACCTCGACCGCACCCAGCCGAACCCGACCCTGCTCTACGGATACGGCTCTTACGAGGTCAGTGTCGATCCGGCCTTCTCCGTTACCCGCCTGTCTCTTATGGACCGCGGCATGATTTTTGCGGTTGCCCATGTGCGCGGCGGCGGCGAGATGGGTCGCACCTGGTACGACGACGGCAAAATGCTCAAGAAGAAAAACACCTTTACCGACTTCATCGATGTCGCTGATGATCTCATCGCCCGCGGCGTGACCACCGCAGACCAAATGGTGGCCGAGGGCGGTTCGGCTGGCGGAATGCTCATGGGTGCTATCGCCAATATGGCCCCGGATCGCTTCACCGCCATCCAGGCCGTTGTTCCGTTCGTGGATCCGCTGACCTCTATCCTCATGCCGGAACTGCCGCTTACCGTGCCTGAATGGGAGGAGTGGGGCGACCCGTACCACGACCCTGAGGTTTATGACTACATGAAGTCCTACTCGCCGTACGAAAACATCGAGGCTAAGGACTACCCGGACATCCTGGCCATTACCTCGCTCAATGACACCCGCGTGCTCTATGTCGAGCCGGCCAAGTGGATCGCCCAGCTGCGAACGACGGCCACCGGCGGCGAGTTCTTGCTCAAAACCGAAATGGCCGCAGGCCATGGCGGCGTGTCCGGTCGCTATGAAAAGTGGCGCCAAAACGCCTTCGAGTATGCGTGGACGATCAATAAGGCAACTGGTCTGGAGAAGTAAAACCCGGATAGGGGGCCAGCGCGCGAATCCTGAATTCCTGTGCGATAATTTTTCTTATGAATGGCCACCTTCTGGTATCGATCTCCAGCATCTTTGATGACACACGGAAGCAGGCTAGCCGGCTCCTTTCGATCCTTGATCGAGAGGAGATTCCTGTTTCCCTGCTTATTGCCCCGCATATCGATGGCAATTGGCACCTTGCGAAAGATAAAGACACCAAAAGCTGGCTCCGAGACCAAGCCGATGCCGGCCGCATTCTCATCCTCAACGGTTTCGACCGCTCGGTACAGGGACGTCGAGCGGAGTTCGCGAATCTCGACTCCCACGAGGCAAAGCTCCGACTCGCGGGTGCTACCCGCCAGATGGCCAAGATCGGCTTCGAGCCCACAATTTTCGCGCCACCGCGCTGGCGCATGTCTCCCGGCACCTTGCAGGTCTTGCCACAGTTTAAGTTTGAGGTGGCAGCCTCTACCCGCGGTGTTTTGCAGATCAATTCCGGCAAATTCCACCAGGCCCGTAACTTGTCCTTTGGCGAGGGCTTTGGTTCCGCTAAGTGGTGGCGCAAGAACATCATCCGCGCGGCAGAACGTTCCGCGCAGCGCGGCAATACCGTCCGCCTGTCCGTGTCCGGCCGAAACCTAGATGACCGCAAGGTGATCCATGACTTCGTCAAAGCTGCCGACCGGGCTATTAACGCTGGTGCGACCCCTGCCGATTATGGCACCTTCTTGCCAAAGTAGGCGGCGAACCTTCTGCTTCCGGTAGCGTCGCAGGTCTCGATGACCTGGGACGAGAGTTGAGAAGCACCTGACGACAAAAGCCGGAAAACCGGATAAGTTGGCCGCAGGTGTTTGCGCCCAACCGTCACTCGGATATGAAGGATGCGCGGCGAAGTGGAGCGGGAACGCTAAAAGTCTTTAAACCTCATCAGCGTCCCATCGCCTTAGTCCAGCGATGAAAATCTCCACTATGTCGTTCAATTCTGCACCGAACCTTTCATCAGCTGGGCGGGGGAGAGGCCGAGAAAGCATGATAATGCCCAGGTGAAACGTGAATGGCTGCAGATGAGGTGAGCAGAGACCAT
Source organism: Corynebacterium sp. UMB0012 (assembly GCF_030216265.1). NCBI lineage: Bacteria > Bacillati > Actinomycetota > Actinomycetes > Mycobacteriales > Corynebacteriaceae > Corynebacterium > Corynebacterium sp. UMB0012. Next base: position 34,113 of record NZ_JASOKQ010000004.1, on the reverse strand, counting down.
GCTCGGCGGCTGCTTTGAGAAAAGGACGATATACATCCTCCAACTCGCTGGCCGAATGGTTCATATCTTCTTCGGTGAAGATCTTTGCTAATTCGGGTATTACTTCCTGCGTGATAGCTGGAAGCCGCAGGTTTATCAGTCCATGGATGGTGGTTTGCCAAGTATCGACGGGGGCAGCAGGAAACTGGGCGAGTTGGGTATCAATTAGTTCGCGGATTTGTTCCAGCGCGTCATAGGCGAGGGCAGTAAAGATATCTGTTTTTTGGGGGTAGTGCCGGGTAACTGTAGCTACTCCCACTTGGGCTTCTCGAGCAATGGCTCGCATCGAGACCTTTATGCCTTCGCGCGAAATAAGAGTTCTTGCCGCCTTGATTATTGCTTGCCGGTTGTCCGATGCATCTTTCCTCATTGTTGTGAGTCTACCTTGACAGGAGAGTAAATGAAACAGTATGCTCCATTTAGTCAAGTGAAACACAGTGTTCCAATTAGGGAGAAAGCTCATGTCTACTTCTACAGCCGGAACGGACACCGCCAAGACCACGAGGCGTCCCCTTCCGCAAATGCTTGCAATTACCTTCGGAGTGCCAGTTGTAATTTTTCTGTTGCTCTGGGCCTTTCTGGCGCCATCATTTGGGTCGGGTCCATCCGGAGTACCCATTGCTATCGCTGGGCCCGAACCAGTTCAAGCAAAGATCACATCTGAGATGGAACAACATGAAGAGCATCCGGATCTCATTTCCGTGGATTCTTCGGATAGAGCCAAAGAGATGGTGCAGAACCGAGAGGCTGTGGGTGCGGTAGTCATTGGCAAGGGTGAAGCTACTGTTTATGAGGCTTCCGGCAATGGCAGTCCGTATGTGCAGATGCTCGACGGCATGGCAAAGAAGCTAGAAGCCACCGGCGCCCAGGTAAAAACTGAAGATCTTGCCCCCTTGACCGAGGATGATCCGCAGGCAAGTGGCATTTCAATGCTTGGGCTGCCCCTTGCCATTGGTGGCATTATCTCCGCTGTACTGTCTGCCTTCCTGCTGCGCGGGCACAAGTGGATGAAGCTTTTTGCTCTTGCCGGAATTGCTGCCCTCGGTGCTGGGCTTGTGGTGTGGATGTTGCACGGAGTCTATGGGACCCTGGATGGAAATATTTTTCAGGAGTGGTTAGGAATTGCTCTGGGCATATTGGCGACATCAACAATTACAGCGGGCCTTGATGCGCTAATCGGGACACCGGGCATTGGAATCGGTGTAGTTCTTACCATCTTCGTGAGTAATCCTCTGTCCGGTCTCGCTACTGGACCGTGGCTGCTTCCTGCGGGATGGTCCACGCTAGGACAACTGATGCCCATCGGCTCCACGGGTTTCTTGATCCGCTCGATTTCCTACTTTGACGGCGCTGGGGCAACTCGCGCGTGGAGTGTCCTCGCTGCGTGGGTCATCATCGGTTTGCTCTTGCTAGCGTTTGACCGCTCTAAGCCAAAGCTTGAGGCCTAAATCCTCTGTCTAATGCTGGAAAGAAACACGCATCTGTAGGCAGAAAACGCGGTTAGGCGTTGAAATCACAAAAATTAAGACCCCGCTCGCCTGGGATTTATCCAAAAGCGAGCGGGGTCTTCGTTTGCGGGCGGTTAGCGCTGCAGGCCGGTGATGAAGTTCTTTACCTCCTGCGGCAGCATGCCCCAGATGGGGGCCGGGATGGTCTTCTGGAGGTTGCCGGTCACCGCGAGGAAGCCGGGGATGGCGATAAGGCCGGCGATGGCCGCGATGGCAGCGGCGATACCGGCACCGACGGAGCTAGTGCTGGAGGTGGAACCGAAGCCAGGCTTACCGGGCTTTTCTGAGGGCTTGTCCTCTGGCTTATCGGAAGGTTCATCGGAAGGCTTATCCGCCGGATCATCCGCAGGATCGTCTGGCTGGCCGGCGGAGTCGTCCGCGCCGAGGGTGAATCCGACCTTGACCGGATCGTGGTCGGAGGCGCGGAATGGGGAGTCATCGTAGAAGTCCACGATGTTGTAGTTGCGGCGGGAGTATTCGAAGGCGACGGGTTCGTCGGCGTTGATGTTCCACACTTGGGCGTCGTCAAGCGTGCCGGTGGCAACCTTATTGGCCAGCACGTGGTCGAGGGTGCCAAGCAGGCCGGAGAACTGGTAGGAAGGGTCAGCCTCGTACTTTTCGGCGGGGACGGTGAAGCCGTCGTTACGGAAGACATCGAGCGCGGTCTCGTGGGTGTAGGTATTGAAATCACCCAGGGCGAATAGCGGCTTGTCCTTCCAGTCTTCCTGCTTGTGCAGCGCATCGAGGACGGCCTGGGCCTGTGCGTTGCGGACGTTCGGGTTATTGCCCTGGCCGTCGCCGGAGTCGGCGTCGCCCTTGGCTACGGAGCCCTTGGACTTGAAGTGGTTGGCCACGGCAACGAAGGATTCCTCGCCCTCCTTTAACGGCTGGAACTCCTGGGCGAGTGGCTCGCGGGCGGTGCCGGTGAAGCGATCATCCTGGAAGATGCGGGATTCGCCGACGGGCTTGACCACATCCTTGTGGTAGATAAACGCGGTGCGGATGACATCCGGGGAGTCCGGTACGGCGTCCTCGGAAGGAGAGGGGACGAAGGCCCACTTCTCGGAACCGGCGGCCTCGTTGAGCTTTTCCGTCAGGTGCTTGAGGGCCTTATCGCGCTGGGTAAAGTCACCGGTGACGGCGTAGCCATCTTCGATTTCGGAAAGGCCGATGACGTCGGCATCGAGGCCGTTGATGGCCGCGACAATCTTGCGCTCCTGGTCTTCTAGTGCTGATTGGGTATAGGCGCCGCGGGTCTTACCGCGATTGACGGTGACCTTATTGCCCTCGCGATCGGTGTAGGCGCTGCCGCCGAATTCCTCGCCCAAGGAGGTGAAGTAGTTCAGCACATTGAAGGCGCCGATGGTGTATTCGCCCTTGACGTCATCGATGGCGTGCAGCTCGGCCGCGCGGGAATCCTCCCAAGAGATGGGCAGGTCTGCGCCCTTGGTGTTGCCGGTGACCGGGGTGGTGGGCTGGAAGCGCCACTGGTCGTGGGAGAAGCCCACGATGACCGGGTGCTGGAAGGACACGGTATCGGTGGTGCGCAGGGACTTGATGGTCTGGCCATCATCCTGGGCGATGTACGGCAGCGGGGTATCCTGGTCGGTCTTGAGATAGTCGCGGGTGCGGCCATCGTCCAGGGTGACCAGCTTTTCGGCGTTGTCCTTGGTGAGCTTCTGGATATCGGAGTTGGGATCCGTGGAGGGGGAGAAGATATCGGAAGGCTGGCGGAAGGCTTCCTTGCCTGGGGCGAGGCCGACCTCGCCGTACTGGTTGAGCGAATAGTTATTGGTCACGGTGTGCTCGCCTGGCTGGATGAGCATGTGCTCGAAGGGCTCGCGGGCCTCGGTGCCATCGGGAAGTTGGTCTACCTTGAGCGGGGTGACCTTCTCCAGCGGGGTATCGAGCTGCGTGACCGCGGAGGCGGTGAGCTGGGTGGAGCCATAGAATTCGGAGACCTTGCCGGTTACCTCGACGGAATCCTCAAGGGCAGGGTACTGATCGGCTGGTTTGTTACCCATGTAGACGAAGATGGCCTGGGAGGCATCGGTGGCCTCGTTGCCAGTACCACCGGTCTGAATGGTGAAGCCATTGAGTCCACCTTCGGACCACACGCCGGTGACGACGCCCTCGGTGGCCACGGTCTGGTCCTTGAATGGGGATTCGGCGCCGGTGCCTTGGATATCGGCGATGGCGGTGACCCCCTCGGGAGCCGGCTGCTCGGGCTCGACCAGCTCCTCGGGCTGCGGGGTGGGGGCCTCGTTACCGGAGTTGGTCGGGGTAGGTGCTCCGGTGGTGAAGTCGGCGGCGTTGTCATCGGTATCGGTGCCCTCGGCGTCGCGGGAGGCGGATTTGGTATTGGACAGGCCCGCGGCGGCGGTGCTTTCCTTGAGGGAAGCGGCGCCGTAGCCGATGGTATCGATGGGGGTACCGGTGGCGTCGGCAAGCTGCACGGAGCCCTTGGAGCCGGACATGTTGAGGTTGCCCTCGGCGTCTGGGGCAGGCAGGGCCTCGCCCGCGCCATTGCCGGCCGCGCCCTGCACCAGGAAGTAGCCGTGCGGCGCGATGGTGTCGGAAAGCTCCACCTTGCCACCGGTATTGCCGGAGGCGGAGAAGTACTCCACGGTGTATCCGGTCAGGTCAATCGGGGCATCGGTGGGGTTATAGAGCTCGATGAAGTCATGGGTGAAGGCAGCGCCCTTATTGCCGCCGCCCCCGAAGACCTCGGAGATGACTGCGGCGGAGCCATCGGTGGCGGCCGTGGCGGTAGGAACGGCAAGGGCGGCAGAGGACAAGGCGGTGGCAAGTGCCAGCGCGCCGAGGCGGCGAGAAGACATAGATTCAACCTTAAACAGAGAGCGACAGTGTGCGTCGTCGATTAGTAGAGCACCGCGCCGGGCCAGGCTGGAGCGCACGCCGAAGTTTGCCAGAGCGTCGTTTGGGGTTCACGTAGAGTTTGCTCGACCGGGGTGAAACCCACACTGCGGGGGTGAGTCTAGGTAAAAGGCGGGGGTGCCAACTAAACTAAGCCGCGCAGACCAAAGCCCCATACAGTAAGGCAAATATTTCATGGCTCGTGTAGTTGTCAATGTCATGCCCAAGGCGGAGATTCTGGATCCGCAGGGCCAAGCCGTCGTCCGCGCGCTGGGTCGCATCGGTGTATCCGGTGTCAGCGATGTGCGCCAGGGAAAGCGCTTCGAGCTCGAGGTCGATGACTCCGTCACCGCAGAGGACTTGGAGAAGGTAGCCGCCACGCTGCTGGCCAATACCGTCATCGAGGACTACGAGGTTGTTGGGCTGGAGGTCAAGTAAGTGACCGCCACAATCGGAGTAATCACTTTCCCCGGAACCCTGGATGATGTAGATGCCGCTCGCGCTGCCCGCACCGCCGGCGCAGAGGTGAAAAGCCTCTGGCACGCAGATACCGATCTGCACGGCGTGGATGCGGTAGTAGTGCCGGGCGGTTTTTCTTATGGTGACTACCTGCGTTCGGGCGCTATTTCCGCGCTCGCGCCGGTGATGCAGTCCGTTATTGATCGTGCGAAGCAGGGCATGCCGGTGCTCGGCATCTGCAATGGCTTCCAGATCCTTACTGAGGCGGGCCTGCTGCCAGGCGCGCTGACCCGCAATAAGGGCCTGCACTTCCACTGCACCGATACCTACCTTGAGGTGGCCAATTCCACCACCGCGTGGACCAGCGAGTTTGAGCAGGGCCAGAAGATCCTGGTGCCGGCCAAGCACGGCGAAGGCCGCTTCCAGGCCGGCGATGATGATATCGCCCGCATCGAGGGCGAGGGCCGCGTGGTCTTCCGCTATACCGATAATTACAACGGTTCCGTCAACGGCATTGCCGGTGTGAGCGATGAGTCCGGCCGCATTGTGGGCCTCATGCCGCACCCCGAGCACGCCATTGACACGCTAACCGGCCCATCCACCGACGGACTGGGACTTTTCGTATCCGCCATCAAGGCCGTCGCCCAGGCGCCGGCGGTTTAAGGAGGCCATTTTCATGACCGTTCATAATGACACCGTAGAAAAGGCGCAGTCCACCCCGGACGAGCAGCAGCCCTACGCGGAACTCGGCCTGAAGGACGACGAGTACCAGCGCATCCATGACATCCTGGGCCGCCGCCCCACCGACGCGGAGCTGACCATGTACTCCGTCATGTGGTCCGAACACTGCTCCTATAAGTCTTCCAAGACGCACCTGCGTTATTTTGGCGAGACCATGACCGAGGAGATGGGGGAGAAGATCCTCGCCGGCATTGGTGAGAACGCCGGCGTGGTGGATATTGGAGACGGCAACGCGGTGACCTTCCGCGTGGAGTCCCACAACCACCCCTCCTACGTGGAGCCTTACCAGGGTGCGGCCACCGGCGTGGGCGGCATCGTCCGCGACATCATGGCTATGGGCGCTCGTCCGATTGCCGTAATGGATCAGCTGCGCTTTGGGCCTGCCGACGCCCCCGATACCAAGCGCGTCCTTCCCGGCGTGGTCTCCGGCGTGGGTGGCTACGGCAACTCCCTGGGCCTGCCCAATATTGGCGGCGAAACCGTCTTTGATGAGACCTATGCCGGTAACCCGCTGGTCAACGCCCTGTGCGTGGGCACCCTCAAGGTCGATGACCTGAAGCTGGCCTTCGCTTCCGGCAAGGGTAATAAAGTCATGCTCTTTGGCTCCCGCACCGGCCTGGATGGCATCGGCGGCGTGTCCGTGCTGGCCTCCGATACCTTCGAGGACGGCGCCGAGCGCAAGCTGCCGGCCGTGCAGGTGGGCGACCCCTTCGCAGAGAAGGTCCTCATCGAGTGCTGCCTGGACCTCTACCACGCCGGCGTGGTCGTAGGCATTCAGGACTTGGGCGGCGCGGGTCTGGCCTGCGCCACCTCGGAGCTGGCGGCCTCCGGCGATGGCGGCATGGAGGTCAACCTCGATAACGTGCCGCTGCGCGCGCAGAATATGACCGCGGCCGAGATCCTCGCCTCCGAGTCCCAGGAGCGCATGTGCGCCGTTGTGGCTCCGGAGAACGTGGCGAAGTTCCGCGAAATCTGCGAGCACTGGGACGTCACCTGTGCCGAGATTGGTGAGGTCACCGAGGGTAACCACCTGGTCATCCGTCACCAGGGCGAGGTTGTCGTGGATGCCCCGGCCGGCACCATTGCGGATGAGGCTCCGGAATATGACCGCCCGTATGCCCGCCCGGAGTGGCAGGACGAGCTGCAGAAGTACCAGGGCACCGACAAGCGCGGCCTGGTTGAGTCCCTGCAGAAGCTCGTGTCCTCCCCGGCGCTGTGCTCGCGCGATTTCATCATGAACCAGTATGACCGCTACGTGCGCGGCAATACCGTCCAGTCCCACCATGCGGACGCCGGCGTCCTGCGCATCGATGAGGAGACCGGCCGCGGCGTGGCCGTTTCTGCCGATGCGTCCGGCCGCTACACCAAGCTGGATCCGAATATGGGCGCCCGCCTCGCGCTGGCGGAGGCCTACCGCAACGTCGCCGTCACCGGCGCCAAGCCCGTCGCGATCACCAACTGCTTGAACTACGGCTCCCCAGAGAACCCCGACGTGATGTGGCAGTTCCGCGAGTCTGTGCATGGGCTTGCCGACGCCGCCGTGGAGCTTTCCATCCCCGTCTCCGGCGGCAACGTTTCCTTCTACAACCAGACCGGCGAAGAGCCGATCCTGCCTACCCCAGTGGTGGGCGTGTTGGGCGTTATCGATGACGTGCACAAGGCCATCGGCAACGAGCTGGGCACCGTGGGCGAGAAGGAAGTGCTCATCGCCCTGGGTGAGACCAAGGACGAGTTCGGCGGCTCCATCTGGCAGCAGGTCAGCGCCGATACCTCCGATGCTTCCTCTCTCAATGGTCTGCCGCCGCAGGTGGATATGGCCAACGAGAAGCGCCTGGCCGAGTTCTTCCACGGCAATGAGCTGCTCACCGCGGCACACGATATCTCCGAGGGTGGCCTTGCCGTCACCGCCTTTGAAATGGCTAAGCGCGCCGGTGCGACTGCCGACGGCGCCGGCCTCGGCCTCAACCTGGACCTCACCGCGGTCCACGAGGACGAGTTTGTCGCCGCCTTCTCCGAGTCCGCTTCCCGCGTTCTCGTGGCCACCACCGCCGACCGCGCCGATCAGGTCTTGGCCCGCGCCGGCGAGCTGGGCATCCCAGCCGCCACCGTGGGTGAGACCACCGAAACCGGCGCCCTCACCCTCGGCGGCGAGTCCGTTGCTATCTCCCAGCTGATCGCCGCTTGGTCCGCCACCCTGCCGGACCTCTTCGACCACGCTGTGGGCGCTAACTCTGTAGTGGAGTAAAAACTCCCGGCGTTGGACAAACGCAACTAAGCGACAATGCGGAAAGCCCGGCCTCGGCTGGGTTTTTCTTGTTTTGTTCCATTAATCCACTGCTGCAACCGCAGCGTTCGTCGAGCGTTACGTAACGAGGTCCTTGAAGGCCTCTGCCTATGCCCGTACACTTACGGTATCGTAAGTTATCCGTTGCGGGTCAGTGGAAGGGACGTACCTCGTGGCACAGATTCATGCGAATAGCGCGCCGGGGCCGGGCCTTGTCCAGCGCACGTACTGGATGGCCGACCGCGGGCCCAGGCCGCTAAGTCGTGGCTGGGGGCATGCAATAGCGGCGTTACTGTCGGTGATTTCCTCCACCGTGCTCATTACCTATGCGTGGATGACGCTGCAGTGGTGGCAGGGGCTTGGCGTAACTGTTTACGGCGTGGGCCTGGTCGGGCTTTTTGGCGTCTCGGCGCTCTACCACCGCTACCCGTGGGCGAGTGCGCGTGCCGTGCAATGGTGGCGGCGGGCGGACCACGCGACCATCTCGGTATTTATCGCCGCGACCTACACGCCGCTGTGTCTCATCGTGTTATCGCCGGTGCAGGCGGCATGGATGCTAGGCGTTGCCTGGGCAGGGGCGATTCTCGGCGCGATTTTGAACCTGGTGTGGATTAGCCACCCGCGTTGGTTAGACGTGGTGGTCTACCTAGCACTGGGGTGGCTAGTGCTGCCGCTCTTGCCCACGCTGTGGACGCAGGCAGGGGCCGCTGTGGTCTGGCTGCTCTTTGTCGGCGGCGTGGTCTACTCGCTCGGTGCGCTGGTCTATGGCTTTAAGTGGCCAGGGCGCAATGCGCGCTACTACGGCTACCACGAGCACTTCCACACCGCGACCATCGCAGCAGCGGTGGTGCACCTTGTCGCGGTGTGGATGGTCGTGGTTCAGGGGGCTGCTTAGTCGGCGTCGGGGAAGAGCTCCGCGGGATCGGTGTCAGTGCTGATCGCAGCGGCTAGCAGTATGCGGGCTTGGGGAGCGCGCAGGGTGCCGGAGGAGATAACGCCGGCGTCGGCAAGCGTGGCACCGCCACCGGCACCGCCGTAGATGCCCTCCACTGGACCGTGATCCACGCGGGTGGTGAGCACAACCGGAACCTTCTTGGCCGCGGCCTTAGCGGCTTGGGCTAGCTCATCGCCGATATTGCCGGCGCCCATTCCCTCGATAACGATGCCTTCGGCGCCGCTGTCCAAGGAGCGCTGGATAAGGTCGGCCGGCGCGCCGGGATAGGCGGCGATGATATCGACGCGGGTATTGCCCAGCGGCTGATGCTTCAGAGCCTTTGGGCGCTTAGGCTGCTTCTTGCCATTGTTATTGGCAAAGCCATCGGCCTTGGTTGTATCGGACTTAAAAGCGCCGCGGGCGGGGATGACGTGGTCCGCAAAGGCAATGAAGGTACCGCGGCCCTTGTTGGAAGGGTCAGTTACGGTCTTGACCGCGAGCGCCAAGTTGTCCGGACCATCCGGATCCGGGTCATCCAAGGGGCGCATCGCGCCGGTAAGGGCTACCGGCTTATCGCTGTCTTGGAAGGTATCGACGGCGATGGCGGTCTCTTCCATGGAATCGGTGCCGTGGGTGACCACTACGCCATCGACATCATCACGCTGTAGTTCCTTGTTTACGGCTTCGATGATGGTATCGGTATCGTCCAAGGTCATCGCAGAAGAATCCAACTTAGCAATGTCTTTGACCTCTAGCGTGAGCTTGTCCTTGTCAAAGGTGCCGGAAAGGGGCTCCACCAGCTTGGAGCCGGTGACGGTGGGAACCACCGCACCAGTCCTATCGTGCGTGCTGGCAATGGTGCCGCCGGTGGAAAGGACCACCACGTGGCCCTCGGCAGTGGCGTGTGGGCCCTCGTTTTCCGCTGCGGAGGCCTCGGTGGTCTCTGCGGATGCGGCGCTGGTCGCGCTGTGTGGCGCGGAGGACTCGGGTGTCGCGGCCGAGGTTTGCTCCTCGGGGTGGCTGTCCGGATTCTGGCAGGAAGCCAAAAGGCAAGCGGAAGCGACTAGAGCAAGGCCGGCGCGGGCCGAGCGACGCATTGTGGAGGTGTGCATAGTCCCTCGTTTCTGTGTGTGGGAGGCGAAAGCGGGCGGCGGGAATCGTCGGCCGCATATACGTCCATCTAACGCAGAAAGGCGTGGAGCCCGCTGTCACTATGGACTTGCTAACACCGAAACGAGGGGAGAGCGGCTAGTCGATGTGCTGATTCGACGGCGCCACCACTAGCGGCTTCGGCGAGTACTTGGCGCGCAGTCCGCGCAGGAGGGTGGCGTGCTCGGCCAGGCGCTTGTCTTCCTCGGTATGCGGGTGGAAGGGGCGGGCTACCTGCGGCTGGCCATCGTGGTCCAGGGCGATATAGGCCACGGTGGCATGAATGGCGGTCTGCAGGTTATCGCGGCCACCGCGGGGATTGCCGGAGCGGACGTGGATGGACATCTGCATGGAGCGGGTATCGGTGCGCATCATGCGAGCGTCGACCTCGATGAGATCACCGATGGAAATAGGCCTGTAGAAGCGGATGCCGCCGGCGTAGACAGCAACGGTGCGCTCGGCGGACCACTCCATGGTGCAAGCTGCACCGGCCTCATCGATCCACTGCATGGCGGTGCCGCCGTGGACCTTGCCACCCCAGTTGACGTCGGTGGGCTTGGCCAGGAAGCGGTTGACCATGCGCGGGGCATCGGAAGGCCCGTTGTAGGTTTGCTTTTCCATCTCTTCCTCGATGGCCTTGCGCAGCTCAATGCGGGACTTGGCGGCCTCTTCCACGCGGCACTGCTCATCGGTCTCCGGGACGAAGGGCGGCACCGGGGTGGACTTGCCGGTGGCAGGGTCCTTGGCTACGAAGATGACCAGGCAATCGCAGGCGCGGGTAAAAATGCCTTCGCGCGGGTCGGCAGAGAGCACCTCGTTGACGATGTGCATGGAGGAACGCCCGGTCATAGCGATGCGCGAGCGGACCTCCACGATGTGTCCGGAAGGGATCGGCCGGGTGAAGTGGATATGGCCCACGTATGCGGTCACGCAGTATTGGCCGGACCACTGCACGGCGCAGGCATAGGCGGCCTTATCAATCCATTCCAAGACGCGTCCGCCGCTGATGCCGGGGGCGCCGGCCATGGTGACGTCGGTTGGCGATGCCATAAAGCGCAGCGTCAGCGCCGGCGATTTCTGATTTTCCGCAACGGAAGGCGTAGGTGACATAAACAACAAGATAACAGTAGCTATGATGTAGCTATGAAAAAGCCCGTCGATCCCGCAGCCACCCGCGCGGCCATCATGGCCATCAAAGACTGGATTGCCGCCCCGGCGGAGCACGATAAGCCTGGTAGGGCCCTGCTTGCCGACGCCGTCCGCCGCACCGCTCGTACCCTCGAGGCCGACGCGCCGGGCCATTCCGTGGAGCTGCGCGTACCCCCATTTGTTGCGGTGCAATGCGTTGAAGGACCCCGCCATACTCGCGGCACCCCACCCAATGTGGTGGAGACCGACCCGGAAACCTGGCTGCGCCTCGCCACCGGATTGGCGGACTGGGAAGAGGTCGTAAGCACTGGTCGCGTCGATGCTTCCGGCTCCCGCGCGGGCGAAATTGCGCAGTGGTTGCCGCTTATTCCGTTAGTTTCCGGCGGCGCGACAGGCTAATATAAACGCCGTGGTAGAAGTACATACTCCTAGTATCACCAATCTTGACGATCATAATGAGCAGGAGCCCCGCGAAGAGTGCGGCGTCTATGGCGTGTGGGCTCCCGGGGAGGAAGTCTCCAAGCTGACCTACTTTGGTCTCTTCGCCCTGCAGCACCGTGGCCAGGAGGCTGCCGGCATTGCGGTGGGCGATGATGACCGCATCGTCGTCTTCAAGGACATGGGCCTCGTGGCCAATATCTTTGATGAGTCCACCCTGTCCGCCCTCCAAGGAAACGTGGCGGTGGGCCACACGCGCTATTCCACCGCCGGCGGCAAGGAATGGTCCAATGTCCAGCCGATGTTTTCTACCTCCTCCACCGGGGTAGACATCGCCCTTGGACACAACGGCAACCTGGTCAACTACCTAGAGCTGCGCGAGGAGGCCGTGCAGCGCGGCTTGATTAAGCCCCATGAGGAGTCCGTATCTGACTCCATGTGCTTGTCTATGCTGCTTGCCGACGGCGTGGATGAAGACACCTCCGTCTTCGACTCCGCCCGTGACTTGCTCCCGCGCGTGAAGGGCGCATTCTGCCTGACCTTTACCGATGGTCACACCATGTACGCTGCGCGCGACCCGCACGGCGTCCGCCCGCTAGTCCTCGGCCGCTTGGCCAAGGGCTGGGTGGTGGCCTCCGAGACCTGTGCGCTTGATATCTGCGGCGCTCAGTTCATCCGCGAAATTGAACCCGGCGAGCTCGTCGCCATCGATGAGGCCGGCATCCGTTCCGTTAACTTCGCGCCGGCAAAGCGCCACGGCTGTGTCTTCGAGTACGTCTACTTGGCCCGCCCGGATAGCGATATCAAGGGCCGCTCCGTCAACGCCTCCCGCGTGGACATTGGCCGCCGCTTGGCCCGCGAATACCCGGCCGAGGGCGCGGACCTGGTCATCCCGGTTCCTGAATCCGGCAACCCGGCCGCCGTGGGCTATGCCCGCGAATCCGGCATCACCTTCGCCCACGGCTTGGTCAAAAACGCTTATGTGGGCCGCACCTTCATCCAGCCCACCCAGACCCTGCGCCAGCTGGGCATCCGCTTGAAGCTCAACCCGCTGCGTGAAGTCATTAACGGCAAGAAGCTCGTCGTGGTGGATGATTCCATCGTCCGCGGCAATACCCAGCGCGCACTCATCCGCATGCTGCGCGAGGCCGGCGCCGCCGAGGTGCACGTGCGCATCGCCTCCCCGCCAGTGAAGTGGCCATGTTTCTACGGCATCGACTTCGCCTCCCCGGGGGAGCTGATCGCCAACGCCAGCCCCTCCGATGATCCGGAAACCGTCTGCGCCACTATCTGTGACACCATCGGCGCCGATTCCTTGGGCTTTGTCTCCATTGAGGAGATGGTGGCCGCCACCGAACAGCCGCGTTCCGAGCTGTGTACCGCCTGCTTCTCGGGTGAGTACCCACTTGGCCTGCCCGCCGGAAACTCCAATGCAGACGCCGTGCGCACCCTGCTCGGCACCGAATAACAAAGGACACCTGAAACCATGAGTGACAATACTTACGCAGCAGCCGGCGTCAGCATCGAAGAGGGTGACCGCGCCGTAGAACTTTTCGCCCCGCACGCTAAGCGTGCCACCCGCCCTGAGGTTCTGGGCGGTCTTGGCGGCTTTGCTGGCCTGTTCAAGCTCGGCGATTACAAGGAACCCATCCTCGCCGCCGGTTCCGACGGCGTCGGCACCAAGCTGGCCGTGGCCCAGGCCATGGACAAGCACGACACCATCGGTATCGACCTCGTTGCGATGTGTGTGGACGATCTCGTTGTCTGCGGCGCGGAGCCGCTTTTCCTGCAGGACTATATTGCCGTGGGCAAGGTCGTGCCGGAAAAGGTGGCCGAGGTAGTCAAGGGCATCGCCGAGGGCTGTGTACAGGCCGGTGCCGCGCTGCTGGGTGGTGAGACCGCCGAGCACCCCGGCATGATGGAAGCAAACGAATACGATGTCTCCGCCACTGCGGTAGGCGTCGTTGAGGCCGATGGCGTACTTGGCCCAGACAAGGTCCGTGATGGCGACGTACTCATCGCCATGGGCTCTTCCGGCCTACACTCCAATGGCTACTCCCTGGCCCGCCACGTCCTGCTGGAGCAGGCTGGCATGCCACTCGACGGCCACGTGGAAGAGCTTGGCCGCCCCCTCGGCGAGGAGCTGCTGGAGCCCACCCGCATTTACGCCAAGGACTGCCTGGCTTTGGCTAGCGAGTGCTCCGTATCCACCTTCTGCCATGTCACCGGTGGTGGACTGGCTGGCAACCTCGAGCGCGTCATTCCAGAAGGCCTAGCGGCCGATATTAACCGCGCCACCTGGACCCCGGGCCAGATCTTCAAGCTCATCTCCTCGGTGGGCAAGGTGGAGCTGGCGGAAATGGAGAAGACCTTCAACATGGGGGTTGGCATGATTGCCGTAGTCAATCCTGAAGACCGCGACCGTGCCCTGGCAATGCTTACCGCACGCCACATCGATGCGTGGGAGCTGGGCACCGTCCGCTCCGCCTCCGGCGAGGAGCCGCGCGTGGTCATGCACGGCGAGCACCCCAACTTCTAGCAGGGCCTGCCGCCCTGTCAGGGGAGGGTATGAGGAAGGGCCCTAGGAGATTTCCTAGGGCCCTTGAGCTATCCGGCGGCGAGCGGAAGATTAGCGTTCGTCGCGGTCGGCATCATCCCATTCGTCGACGTAGTCGGCGTATGGGTCATCCTCTTCATAATCGCGGGAGTCACCCTCTTGCTGTGCGGCGAGTTCCCGTTGCAGGGACTCGATATCCATCTCGGGTGAGTTGTACTTGAGCTGGCGTGCAACTTTGGTCTGCTTTGCCTTTGCGCGTCCGCGTCCCATGTGCATGACCCCCTTGGGTTAGTAGGGCGCGCCAGGGATTCTTGGGCGCCCCATCGACTTGTCTATTGAGTATCTTCCTGTAAGACACAATAGCCTGTGTGACGAAAAAATTCCGCACCGCCCCCTAGCTAGTGGGAGATTTAGCGCCCGCGCAGCCGGTTTACTGCCTCGCGCCCAGCCTTGGGGCCCTCATCCTCGGGGATGGAGGAAGGATCGATAGACGCCGCGGTATCGCCCACTTCTAGGGCGCCGACGTCCAGCGCAGAGCGCTTCACTAGGCCTAGGGCGATGGGGCCGAAATCGCAGTCATCCACAATCGTGCCGATGCGGCCTACCTTACGTCCATTGAAAGTAATGTCATCGCCCACATTTGGACGTTGCGGCGCGGAGCCGTCGAGGTGCAGCTGCACCAATAGGCGAGGAGAGCGGCCCAGATTTTCTACGCGCGCCACCGTTTCCTGGCCGCGGTAGCAGCCCTTATTGAGGTGAACGTGGGCCGGATTGGCGGGGCTGCGGCTGATCCACTGCGGCACCTCGTGGGGGATGGACTTATTATCCAGATCCGCCGCCAGCTCCGGCTCGCGGGCGCGGACGCGCTCGGCGGTAAACGCCATGAGCCCCGCTAGCCGTGCACCGGATTCCTCCAAGTGCTTCGCTGCCTCGACCAAGGATTCGCGCGGAATGCCAAGGTCAACGCGCTTGATTCCCGGCCACTGGACCTGGCGGGAAAACTCCACCATGGGTGGAAGCGAAACATCGGCCTCACCCAGAAGAGTGAGTATGGCGATATCGGCTTCCTCTACGGTTACCTCGGACCAAAAGACCATCATGGTGAGGAACTTAAAGAGGGAGTCGAATTGCGCCGCAGGGACGTCGATAAGAAAGGCATTGTCGGTCCGCACGATATCCATGTGATGGAGGATATGGCCTTGGATGTCCAGGTCGAGGGCGCCGGCGGTGAAACCCACGGGGGCGTCGTCAAGCTTCTGTGAAAGCAGATTATTTAGAAACTCGGCGGCGTCCTTGCCGCTCACGCGAATGACGCGGCGCTGGGAGCGGTCAATGACGATGGTGCCGCCATCGGCGGCCCTTTGCTCGCCCAGCGGATTGCCATAGTGCCAGGCCACGCCCTGGGCATCGAGTACGGTCGCGTCCTGGTGCTCCGCGGCACCGGCGCGCTGCAGAAGAGGCGAAGAATAACTCACAACTACCGATGGTAGGGCATAATCAAAAGTATGAAGTTTTCGCCGCGAAAAGAGCCGGTCATCTACGTTGTGGAGCCCTTTGGAGGGTCGGTACGCAGGCACATGCCCGCGCTGCCTCTTGTCTACGCAGATGATGCCGCGGTCACCCGCGGCGATGGCATCTTTGAATCCCTGCTCGTGCGCGGAGGCAAAGCCGCTAACCTGCAGCGCCACGCGCAGCGCTTCTGCGATTCAGCCCGCACGATGAACCTGCCGGAGCCGCCCATGGACAAGTGGGAAGAAGCCACCCGGCTCGCCATCGCGGACTTCTGCGGGGACGAGCAAGGCGATGCTAAATGCACGTGGACCTATACCCGCGGGCGCGCCTCTACGGGGCGGCCGAGCGCGTGGGTTGTTGTGCAGCCGATTGAGGACAAGGTGCTAGAGCAGCGCGCCCACGGCGTCTCCGTCATGACAAGCCCCCGCCTGTGGCACGTTGCGGAGGAATTGCCCGCCAAGACGCTCAATTACGCGGCCACCATGGCGATGCTGCGCATGGCGCGGGAGAAGGGCTTTGAGGATCTCATCCTCACCGACCCGGACACCGGAGAAATTCTTGAAGGCGCCACCTCTACCGTGGTGGCCGTCAAGGGCGAGAAACTGCGCACCGCCGCCGGCCGCGGCATCCTGCCCGGCACCACGCAAGCGGCGCTCTTCGCGCACGCCAAAGAGAAAGGCTATCGCTGCAAGGCCAAGCCGTTGACCGTGGAGTATCTGGAAAAAGCGGACTCGGTGTGGTTGGTGTCCTCGGTGCGCGTTGCCGCGCGCGTTACAAGGCTCAATGACAAAAAATTAAAGGCCCCGGACAACGTGGACGTCATCCGAGACCTTATTGATGCAGCTCTTGGGGCTTAGCCGGCGATGCGGGTGAGCTCCGCCGACATGTAGGGGCGCATCTCGCCATCCACCATGCGCTCGTCTACCCAGCCCAGATTGTTATTGGGCATGAGGCCGTACATGCGCTTGCCTGGACCCAAGTTCTTCGGGCCGGTTTCCGTGACCATGGTGGAGGCGGATTCCAGCTGCCATGCGCGGTCATTGAAGGGTTCGCCGTAGAAGATTTCCACGATGCCGGTAGAAGAGGTGTAGGTGACCTCGATTTCATCCTTTTCCGAGATACGCCAGAAGCCGTTCTCGCGCACAGACGGGCCTTCCGGCTTGCCTTCGGTATCGATCTTCCAAGTACGAGAGCTAAAGGTCAGGTAGTTTTCGCCATCGTGAGCGATGACCAGCTGCTGGCCAAAGGTGTACTCCTGACCCTTCGTATCGTGGGCCTGGCCCTCGCCCTGCCAGACGCCAACAAGGGGGAGAAGTCCCAGCAGGCCGTCGTGCAGCGACGGGCCCTGGCGCAGGTTCGCGGTATCGTCCGGTACCGGGGTATCGCCCAGCTCGAGAGCGGGGATATTGCGGCTAGCGGCGTCCTTCCACTGCTCGGCAGCCTGGTTCACGGCATCGTTGCCATTGAGTTTTCCAGGATCATTCTCCGGGTGGGAAGCCGCGGTGGTTTCGATGTTTTCAGGGGTGGTTTCATTATTATTTTCGCTCATGGGCGTCCAGCCTAGTCGTGCATCCGCCTTTTTAACTACTAGACTTGGGCCTCGTGCATGCATTGATGATCTCGAATCCCAACTCGACCTCACAAACCAACGCCCTCTTCCGCCAAATCGTTCCCTGCCTACAAGCGGTAGAGGGCCTGCACCTCAAAGTGAAATTTACGCATTACCCTGGCCACGCCGAAGAGATGGTCAGGGGAATGACGAGGGATGACTATGACGTCATCATTGCCGTGGGCGGGGACGGAACCGTCAACGAGGTAGTCAACGGGCTTCTCGGACCGGCTGATGAGCAGCGACCCGATCCTCAGTCCATCCCGGCGCTGGCCGTAATTCCTACCGGTTCCGCCAATGTCTTTGTGCGCGCCCTAGGATTTCCCAACACCCCGGTGGAGGCTACCCATGTGCTGGCGCGCATGCTCGACCGGGATCTGCGCCGCACCATCTACCTAGGAACGTGGAACGAGCGGTGGTTTGCCGTCAATGCTGGCTTCGGTTTGGACGCAGACGTGTTGGCGCGAGTGGATCGTGCCCGCGAGCAAGGTTTTGCCGCCACCCCGCTGCGCTACCTCAACGTCGCCATTCGGGCCTGGAGTCGTGCGCGGAAGAACCCACCGCATATTGCGGTGACAGCCGAGTCCAGTGATGGTGAGCGGCTGCACAAGAATGATGTGCCGCTGATGTTTACCTCAAATACCAACCCGTGGACATTCTTGGGCCCGCTGCCGGTGGTGACAAATCCGCGCAACTCCTTTGATGAGGGATTGGCTCTGTTTGGACTGGAGGAGTTTAGCGGGCTCGGCGGCGTCGTCGGCCTGCTGCACCTCTTCGGTGCCGATAAGCGCGGATGGCTCAATAAGCTCACCAAAGAAAAGACGGTGGCCTTCGACGATGCCATGCGGGTAGAGCTAGTCTGCCGCGAACCGCAGCGCTTCCAAGCCGATGGAGAATCGGAGGGGCGCTTTGACGCTGTTACCTTGGCCTCCGTGAAGGATGCCATCGAGGTATTCGCCCCGCAGGATAGGCGGGAGGCCCATCAGCGCACGATGAAGGAAGTTCTCCGGGACTTTATTCGCCTGCGCTAGTCTGCGGCGCGGGGCCGACCCGGTGCTTGGTATCGGCGGCCTTCTTTTCCGCCTCTTCCACGGCCTTTTGCTCCGAGCCTTCAATCTCTAGCGGGGAGAGCTGGGCCAGCTGCACCTTAATATTGCGGCGCTGTACCTCGAAGGAAATGGTGCCGCCCTGCATCTTTACCGCGGTCGCTTGGGCCGGAAGCGGTAGCTGCCGGGTATCGAAGTTGAGGGAAAAGGCCTTTTGCAGGCGCTCATCGTCCGTGTCATAGACCTGCATTCGAAACTCCGGACCAACCAGGCGGAGGGTGACCTTGGCGGTGGACTTGTGGGCGTCGCCAGGCAGGGTGCCCGTTAGCTCTGCTTCAGCAGACGTGCCACCGGAGGGGGAAATATCGTCTGGGTTAGCAATCGAGAGATCGGTAATCCCCAACAGGCGGCCCAGCGCCACACCATCCAAAGAAATGCCGCGCGAGTAGGTGGAAACGGGCGCGCCCTCAATATCTCCATTCATTACCTGTTCTGGGGTGACGGTGATATCGCGCAGCACGGTGGAAGCATTGACCATGCCCAGCTTGGGCACCTCCACATCCAGCGCCTTGACCTCGAGATAAGGGATTTCCTTCGAAGCCGCTGCCCACACGTAGGGGGTGCCGCCGATGAAAACATCCGGCGTATTATCCAGCCGCGAATTGGCTTTCACGGCTTGCGCCACCTTGTGTTCCGTGTGCATAGCCACGCAGGCATCCGCCACCCAGGCCGCAAGGAGCACGCACACCACGAGGAGGACGTGCACGATGCGCCGGTCAATCTTTAGAACACTCACCCTTTCATTCTTACCCTACGTATTCTGGGCCCTATGACTAGCAATGCCTTTAAGATTACGGAAGAAAACCTGCCGGACGACCCGGAGCTGGCTCGCCGCGTAGAAGCACTGGCTGAGCAGGCTGAACGCCAGGATGGGATGGCGCCGCTGTCGGAGCAATTCCTCAACGGTCTTAGCGATTCCCGCCTGGAGCACCGCCACCTGGTGGCCTGGGTAGGGGAAGAGCCGTGCGGCGTAGCCGGTCTGGAGGGCTCTACCGCCGAGCTATTCATTGCCCCCGATTACCGCGGGCAGGGCTATGGTGCCGCGCTTTACGACGCCGCCGCTAAGACCCCCAACCTCCACGCCTGGGCCCACGGAAACCTGCCGGCGGCACAGGCGCTGGCGCACTCCCGTGACCTGCAGGTCACCCGCAAGCTGGTGGTCATGGGGATCGGGGGAGAAGAGCTCGCAGCGGTCGCCCGCCCCGAAGGCTTGCCACTGACCGTCCTGAATTACACCGAGGCGGTGGATAAGTGGGGCAAGGACTTTGTGGAAGAGCAGTGGCTCAAGGTCAATAACGAGGCCTTTTCCTGGCATCCCGAGCAAGGTGGCTGGGATCTCGTTCGCCTGCATCGCGGCATGGAGGCGGACTGGTTCGACCCCGCAGACCTGCTTTTCCTGTGGGATACGGCAGATGAGCCGGCACTGGCCGGCTTCCACTGGACCAAGTGGCATGCGGAGGAAACTCCGGGCTTCGGTGAGGTCTACGTGGTGGGCTTGGCGGAAGGTTACCGCGGCAAGAAGTTGGGCGGTCCGCTGCTGCAGGTTGGCCTGCGCCGCATGGTGGAAAAGGGAGCTAAGCGGGTAATTCTTTATGTAGAAGCGGATAATGATCCGGCGCTGAAGGCGTACGAGCGCCTAGGCTTTGAGGTTGATGAAGAACACGTCGTATGGGGCGTGTGTGACTAACGTCATGGGGCGCAGGACATTTGTTCACCCAGTGTTTACCTCTTGGCACCCTTTTGGTCAGATCCTGCGGATAGCTTTACACCCTGTGAGTTAACCGCACCTGTGCGCCTGCATCTCGCCCCAGAAGGCGGAGCGGAATGCAGGAAATATCTCTCTAGGAGATGCGGTTTCCTCGGACAATCAATCTCTGATCTGCACCGGAAAGGGTTTTCCCGTGATTCGCAACTTCAAGCGCACTGCCGCAATCTTCGGCATCGTAGCCGCAACCTCCACCGCTCTCGTAGCTTGCTCTGAGGAGTCTGGCTCCTCCTCCGACTCCGCTGGCGGCGAGGACGTCTCCGGCGAGCTCGTCGGCGACGGCGCATCCTCCCAGCAGAACGCAATGTCCTACTTCCAGACTGCGTTCTCCGAGGATCACCCAGACGCTTCCCTGTCCTACAACGCTTCCGGTTCCGGCGCCGGCGTTGAGGCCTTCACCAACGGCCAGGCTGACTTCGCTGGTTCTGACTCCGCTCTGAAGGAAGACGAGGGCGAGGTTGAGGCTGCCGCTGAGCGTTGCGACGGCAACGAGGCATGGCACCTGCCAACCACCATTGGTCCGGTTGCCATCGCCTACAACCTGGGGGACACCGAGATTAACCTCTCCACCGAAACCCTGGGCAAGATCTTCAAGGGTGACATCAAGAAGTGGAACGACGAGGCTATCGCCGCTGACAACGAGGGCACTGACCTGCCGGACAAGGACATCACCGTCATCTTCCGTTCTGACGAGTCCGGTACCTCCGCAAACTTCCAGAAGTTCCTCAAGGCCGCTACCGGTGACTGGGACTCCGAGGGCAAGCAGTTCCCAGACGCTGTTGGTGAGGGTGCTAACGGCTCCTCCGGCGTTGCTGACCAGGTTGCAAGCATCGATGGTGCTATCACTTACGTCGAGGCTGGCTTCGCAGACCAGAAGGAAGGCGAGGGCGTCAAGAAGGCCAAGATCGACTTCGGCCACGGCCCGGTTGAGCTGTCCACCGAGTCCGTCAACAAGGCTCTGGAGAACCTGGAGTTCAAGAAGACCGACTCCGAGCACAACATGGTTGTTGACTCCGAGGCACTGTTCTCCTCCGACAACGAGGGTGCATACCCGCTCATCCTGACCACCTACAACATCGTTTGCTCCAAGGGCTACGATGAGGAGACCTCCAAGCTGGTCAAGTCCTTCTTCACCACCGTCCTGGACCACCAGGATGACCAGCTGGCTGAGCAGGGCTTCATCCCAGTTGAGGGCGCACACCTGGACAAGCTGAAGGCTGCTGTTGACGCTCTGCAGTAAGCGCTAAAGCTGCAATAGCTTAATACCTCCCCGCCCCCACTGCCGCACACGATTCGCGCTTTGGGGGCACAGGTATGTAACGATATTTTCCATTTTTAACGCTGAAAAGGATTAACAGTCTCATGGCAGACAATAATCTCACCACGGCTCCAGAGCAGGTGGACCCGAACGTCACCTCTGCCGAGCGAGTCTCCAACAGCGGACACGGCGAGGTAGTTGCCACCAGCTCCAATAGCGGCGTTAAGCGCCCGGGTGACCGTATCTTCGAGTTCCTGTCCACTGCTTCGGCAACCCTTATCACCGTCATGATTGCCGCCATTGCCGCCTTCCTGCTCTGGCGTGCGGTTCCCGCACTGGGAGTCAACGACGGCGGCCTCATGGGCTTTTTCACTTACGGTGGCCGCTGGGAGACCTCCGATACCTCCGCGATGAAGTTCGGTATCCCAACCATGTTCGGTACCACCGTTCTCATCTCCGTCTTCGCCCTCCTGCTGGCTATGCCGGTGGCCCTAGCCATCGCCATCTTCCTGTCCAACTACGCGCCTGCCCGCTTGGTTAAGCCGCTCGGCTTCCTCGTGGACATGCTCGCTGCAGTTCCGTCCATCGTCTACGGCCTGTGGGGTTGGCAGGTTCTTGGCCCGGCACTGTCCGGCTTCTACTCCTGGCTGGAATCCTGGGCCGGTGGCTTCTTCCTATTCCACGTCTTCGATAACTCGCCGTCGTTTGCAACCGGCCGCAACCTGTTTACCGGTGGCATCGTGCTTGCCGTGATGATTCTGCCGATCATCGCCGCTACCGCCCGCGAGGTCTTCGTACAGACCCCTCCGGGCCAGGTGGAATCTGCCCTGGCTCTGGGCGCTACCCGCTGGGAAGTTATCCGCATGACCGTTCTTCCATTCGGCATGTCCGGCTACATCGCCGGCTCTATGCTCGGCCTGGGCCGTGCACTGGGTGAGACCATGGCGCTGTACATGGTTGTATCCCCGCTGATTGACTTCCGCTTCTCGCTTTTCGACGGCGGCACGACCTTCGCCACGGCCATCGCCCTGGCATCTGCCGAGTTCGGTAACGAGATGCGTGCTGGTGCCTACATCGCCGCCGGCCTCATGCTGTTCTTGCTGACCTTCGTGGTCAACGCAATTGCCCGCGCCATCGTGAAGAGTAAGTAAGGAGGGGAGGATCAATGACTACGACTACTAATGCCAAGCCTGCCTCCCAAGGCGGCGCGACCTTCCTGGACATCTCCGGCTCCCGCAAGATGACCAATAACATCGCCACCGCGGTGGTCTGGGGCGCAATGATTCTGGCCATGGTTCCGCTGGTATGGGTTCTGTGGGAACTCATCGCCCGCGGCAGTGGCGTCATCCTCAACCCTGAGTGGTGGACCGCTTCCCAGCGCGGCATCATGAATAGCTCTTCTGGTGGCGGTGCCGCTCACGCCATCGTGGGTACCTTTGTCCAGACCATTCTGGCCTCCATTATCTCTATCCCGATCGGCATCTTTACCGCCATCTACTTGGTGGAGTACTCCAAGGGCGGCTGGCTCGGCCGCATCACCACCTTCATGGTGGACATCCTGTCCGGTGTGCCTTCCATCGTTGCGGCCCTGTTCATCTTCGCCATGTGGATCACCCTGTTCGGCTTCGGCCGCTCCGGCTTCGCCGTGGCGCTGTCCCTGGTGCTGCTGATGATTCCGATTGTGGTGCGCAATACCGAAGAGATGCTACGCGTGGTCCCCATGGATCTGCGTGAGGCGTCCTACGCACTCGGCGTTCCGAAGTGGAAGACCATCGCCCGCATCGTTCTGCCTACCGCACTGTCCGGCATCGTCACCGGCATCATGCTGGCGATTGCTCGCGTGATGGGTGAGTCCTCGCCGGTGCTGGTCTTGGTTGGTTCCTCCTCCGTCATCAACTGGGATGCCTTCAAGGGCTCTCAGTCCTCGCTCCCGCTGATGATGCTGGATATGTATAAGGCCGGCGCACAGCCCGCCGTACTGGACAAGCTCTGGGGAGCAGCGTTGACGCTGGTTATCCTCATCGCCGTCCTCAACATTGCGGCCCGCATCGTTTCCGCGAAGTTCTCGGTTAAGAAGTAAACGCCGTACCACTCGATTCCGCCATACACTTGCTAGAGGAGAAACTCCCAAATGTCTAAGCTCGCGCTCAATGACGTGAACATTTTTTACGGCGACTTCCACGCTGTGCAGAACGTGAACATGCAGATCCCGGCCCAGGCCGTGACCGCATTCATCGGCCCTTCCGGCTGTGGTAAGTCCACCGTGCTGCGCACCATCAACCGTATGCACGAGGTTATCCCTGGCGCCTCCGTGAAGGGTGAAATCCTGCTGGATGGCACCAATATCTACGGACCGAAGGTTGACCCGGTATCCGTACGCAACACCATCGGCATGGTCTTCCAGAAGGCAAACCCATTTCCCACGATGTCCATCGAGGACAATGTGGTGGCAGGCCTGAAGCTGTCCGGTGAAAAGAACAAGAAGAAGCTCAAGGAAGTTGCGGAGAAGTCCCTGCGCGGCGCCAACCTGTGGGATGAGGTTAAGGATCGCTTGGACAAGCCAGGCGGTGGCCTCTCCGGTGGTCAGCAGCAGCGTCTGTGCATCGCCCGCGCTATCGCCGTGGAGCCAGAGGTATTGCTCATGGACGAGCCTTGTTCCGCACTGGATCCGATTTCCACCCTCGCCGTGGAGGACCTCATCCATGAGCTGAAGGAAAACTTCACCATCGTTATCGTGACCCACAACATGCAGCAGGCAGCCCGCGTGTCCGATAAGACCGGCTTCTTCTCCCTAGAAGCAACCGGTAAGCCGGGCCACCTGGTGGAGTTCGACGACACCACCAAGATCTTCGAGAATCCTTCTCAGAAGGAGACCGAGGATTACATCTCTGGCCGCTTTGGCTAAAGAGTAAGAGAGATTGTCCGAGAAGAAGGGGGCCGGTTTGCACCGGCCCCCTTCTTTGGCGCTTAAATCCGTCTAACGGCGAAACTGACGCTCGAGTTCTGCCATCCGTGCTTCAAATTCGGCGTCCTTTTTGTCCTCCTCTAGCTTCTTGGCGTAGACATTGGGCAAAAGACCCGTGGTCAGATAGATGATGTGGCCGGCCACGGAGACGCAGTGGTCCGCATAGCGCTCGTAGTAGCGCGTAATTTGTGAGGTCTCAACGGCTTCGCGCACGCTGCCTTCCCATTCGCGCTGCGTCAGGATGCGCAGAATATGGGAGTTGATATCATCCACTGCATCATCGTCGGCACGGAGGTTGACGGACAAATCCGCATCAGGGGTGACGAGGATATCGTGCAGCACCGACCCCATTTCTTCAGTGAGGCGGTACATCTCCTCGAAGTAGCCGATGTAATTCGCCGGTACCACGGCGTCAGGGTGGCGGCGGCGCGCGGAGTCCGCGATGTGCTGGGAAAGCCGGCCCATGCGGTAGAGATCCTCCACGATATAAATCGAGGAGACCACCTGACGGAGGTCCTGCGCCATGGGGTTTTCCAGCGCCAAAAGTGTTACAGCACGCTCAGAGCACCTAACGCGGATCTCATCTAGCTCCTCAGTCATGGTGAGGGCATCTTCCGCGGAGTCCAAGGCGCCTTGCAGTAGTGCCTGCGAAGCCTTATCCAAGATGGTGCGCACGGTATCGCACATCACGATGAGGTCATGGGAGAAGTTATCTAAGTGTTCCCTGTAGGCGGCACGCATGCCAAAGATAATAGCGAAAACTTTTCGCTTTTGCGCAACTTAAGAAGGGGTTAAATGCACGATTCCTGTATGTATTTAGCTGCTCTTCTATCGCTGTCAGGCTATCCGCCGGAATTCATAATGTCCGCAGCAACGGGAACGCAATCATCCTCGGGGTCGTCGAGCCAACCATCCGGCAAAGCCACCTTGGATGGCGAGCCCTTGCGGCCGCGGGCCCCGTCGGCGTCGGCAGCCAGGGCATCGGACTCTGCCCAAGGTGCAAGTAGCTCACGCAAGGCATCGAGGGAATTGACCTTGGCTAAGCCCGCGCGGACCTGGCCGCCAACTGGGAAACCACGCAGGTACCAACCGATGTGTTTGCGGATATCGCGGGAAGCATTGTCCTCGCCATCGTGCTCCGCCAATAGCTCCGCGTGGCGGAGGATTACCTGGGTGACCTCGCCCAGTGTGGGCTCTGCCGGAATGGACTCGCCGCGCAGTGCGGCGCCGAGCTCGGCAAAAAGCCACGGGCGGCCAAGGCAGCCGCGGCCTACCTGCACGCCGTCGCAGCCGGTTTGTTCCATCATGCGGCGGGCATCCTCGGCACGGAAGATATCGCCATTGCCCAGCACTGGCACCCCAGTATCCGCCAAGTGCTCCTTGAGGCGCGCGATTTCGTCCCATCGTGCTTCGCCAGAGTAGCGCTGAGCGGCGGTGCGGCCGTGCAGGGTAACGGCGGCGGCGCCGGACTCGACGGCGATGCGCCCGGCGTCGAGATGCGTATGGTGCTCGTCGTCAATGCCCACGCGCATTTTTACCGTGACCGGGATATTGGTGCCCTCTGTGGCCTTGACCGCGGCGGAGACGATATTGCCAAAGAGGCGTCGCTTATAAGGCAGCGCGGAACCGCCACCGCGGCGGGTCACCTTCGGAACCGGGCAACCAAAGTTCATATCGATGTGGTCCGCTAGGTTTTCGTCGACGATCATCTTCGCGGCTTTATAGGTATATTCCGGATCCACCGTATAGATCTGTAAGGAACGAGGATCTTCCTGCGGCGCAAAGGTGGTCATGTGCAGCGTCTTTTCATTGCGCTCTACCAGTGCACGGGCGGTGACCATCTCGCAGACGTAAAGGCCCGACACCGTGCCGGTGCGCGCCAACTCCTGCTCGCGACACAACGTGCGGAAGGCAACGTTGGTTACCCCCGCCATCGGGGCGAGGATGACGGGGGAGGAGAGATCGTAGTGTCCAATGCGCAAATTCACGCCCCAATTGTGCTAGTTAACGGGGGAAAATAGCAACCGGGTCCACAGTGGCGCCGTTCCCTATTTCTGTTTTATGGGGTAGGGGTCACACAAAAGTGGTGGAAATCTTGCAAAGATTCGCTAATGTGGGCTGTGTAACTAATTAGAACGGCCGTTATTTTGGCTGGCCCCTTAATGAAGGAGGATTACCCTTGTCCGAGAGAATCGCGTACGCCCCATTTGAGAAGCTCGTGGTATCTGCAGAAGAGGCTGCTCAGCACGTTAACCACGGTGACCGCGTGGGCATTTCCGGCTTCACCGGTGCTGGCTACCCCAAGGGCCTGCCCACCGCCATTGCAGAGAAGGCCAAGGCTCTACATGAAAAGGGCGAGGAATTTAAGATCGACGTCTTCTCCGGCGCTTCCACCGCCCCGGACTGCGATGGCGTTCTGGCGGAAGCTGAGGCGATTCGCTTCCGCTCTCCTTATAACTCCGATCCCACGCTGCGTAAGCAGTTCAATGATGGCACTGCGCTTTACCAGGATATCCACCTGTCTCACTCGGGCCAGCAGGTAGAAGAGGGCTTCTACGGTGACTTCCAGGTGGCCATTATTGAGGCCGTGCGCATTACCGAAGAAGGCCACGTGGTGCCGTCCTCCGCGGTGGGCAATAACCTCGAGTTCATCGAGGCTGCCGATAAGATCATCATCGAGATCAATGAGTGGCAGTCCATCAACCTCGAGGGCATGCACGATATCTACCGCATTGAAAAGCTGCCTAATCGCCAGCCCATCCCTATCACTAAGCCGGGCGACCGCATCGGTACCACCTACATGGAGGTGCCGGAGGACAAGGTTGTTGCAGTGGTTAAGACCGATGCCCCGGACCGCAACGCACCATTCAAGGAACCGGACGAGGTTTCCGAGAAAATCGCCGCCAACTTCATCGAGTTCCTCGAGGGGGAGGTCGCCGCTGGTCGCCTTGAGTATGACAAGTTCATCATGCAATCCGGCGTGGGCAACGTCCCCAACGCCGTGATGGCCGGCCTTTTGGATTCCAAGTTTGAGAATATTCAGGCCTATACCGAGGTCATTCAGGATGGCATGCTCGATCTCATCGATGCGGGCAAGATGACCATGGCTTCCGCTACCTCCTTCGCGCTGTCCCCGGACTACGCGGAGAAGATGAATGCGGAAGCAGAGCGCTACCGCGAGCACATTATTCTGCGCCCACAGCAGGTCTCTAACCATCCAGAGGTCATCCGTCGCGTCGGCCTGATTTCTTCCAATGGCATGATTGAGGCCGATATCTACGGCAACATCAACTCCACCAACGTATCCGGCTCCCGCATCATGAACGGCACCGGCGGCTCGGGTGACTTCACCCGCAACGCTTATATCTCCACCTTCGTTTCCCCGTCCGTGGCCAAGGACGGCGCAATTTCCGCGCTGGTTCCGTTCGTGTCCCACACGGATCACACCGAGCACGACACCATGGTCATCATTACTGAGTACGGTGTAGCTGACCTGCGCGGGCTGGCTCCAAAGGAGCGCGTGGAGAAGGTCATCTCCGTGGCACACCCGGATTACCGTCCGTTGCTCGAGGACTACTTCAACCGTGCGAAGGAAAACAAGTTCCAGCACACCCCACACGATTTGAAGACTGCCTTTGACTTCCAGGTCCGCTTCATGGAGAAGGGCGATATGCGCGGCTAATGTAGCCACGCTTTGGCAGGCGCTCAGCGGCGAGCTGGGCGCCTTTCGCTTGCCGACGCCCCCCTAATTAGGACTTTACAAATACCACAAGCTAAAATGTAGCGACGTTGGGCCTTTAGCTCAGTTGGTAGAGCTACGGACTTTTAATCCGCAGGTCGTGGGTTCGATCCCCACAGGGCCCACAACTGGAGCCACCTTTTTGGGTGGCTCCTTTTAGTTTTTCACCATCTTCTTAATGGCGCGCATGGCCTCTTCTAGCTTCTCGGTGGCTACCTCACCGTCCTCGGCGGCGGCACCGGCCACACAGTGCTCAATATGGTCTTCTAGGAGCGCTAGCGAGACATTTTCCAACGCCGACTTCACCGCCGAAATCTGGGTAATGATGTCGATGCAGTATTGGTCTTCCTCGACCATGCGGTGGATGCCGCGCGCCTGCCCCTCAATGCGCTTGAGCCTGGCGAGGTAGCGATCCTTGCTCTTCGAATCCGCGTTATATCCGTGTACGTGCGGCTCGTGGCAGGAGCACGTTTGATGCTGGTCAGACATGGTTCCTAATCTTTCTGGGGGAGCGATTTTGTAACTAGGTGAGGTCTCCAGTATATTTCTAGAAGTCGCCTTAGCGCGACGGGCCCCCATCGTCTAGCGGCCTAGGACACTGCCCTTTCACGGCAGCGGCACGGGTTCGAATCCCGTTGGGGGTACCAACACGAAAGTGTTGGTCCGAATTAAATATTCGATTGGCCTTGTGGCGCAGTTGGTTAGCGCGCCGCCCTGTCACGGCGGAGGTCGCGGGTTCAAGTCCCGTCAAGGTCGCAGAATGAGCAGCAATCGCTTCGGCGGTTGCTGCTTTTGGTTTTGTTAAGCTGGCGCCATGGAGCCATACGTGGGAATTGCTGTCTTTGAACTTGCCTCCGAAAGCTCGGAGCATTCTAGCTTCTTCCGAGAGGATTTCTTTCTCGTCTATGCGGACTCGGATGAGGAGGCGTACCGGAAGGTCGAGGCACGGGCCCATGAGCAAGAATATGAGGGCCTGTGGCTGCGCCACATTGTCGACGTCGCGCCCACCCTCTACGGCCATGTGGATCGAGATTGTGACCTCTATTCGCGGCATTTTTCCGCGCTGGAAGACTACGAGCGCTTCGAGATGAACTTGGGCGGAAAGGATCCACTTTCACCGCCTAAATAGCGTTCTGACGTGCAGATTTGGTGAGTCTTGGGAGTCTTCTGTAAAGTATCTATCCGTGCCCAAGAGCACACACATAATTAAAAATGGCCCTGTGGCGCAGTTGGTTAGCGCGCCGCCCTGTCACGGCGGAGGTCGCGGGTTCAAGTCCCGTCAGGGTCGCGGAAACCTTCGGGTTTCTGGCCAGATAGCTCAGTCGGTAGAGCACACGCCTGAAAAGTGTGGGGTCGCCAGTTCGATCCTGGCTCTGGCCACAATAATGGCTCCTCGTAAGAGGGGCCATTTTTGCTTTAGTATGGGCACATGGAACACGCTATTGCACACCAGACCGATAATTCCCGTTACGTCCTTACCGTGGACGGTGTCGAGGCAGGCTCGTGCCACTATGTAGACGCAGACACGACCCGCGAGTTCAACCACACGGTCATCAAGGATGCTTTCCGTGGCCAAGGATTGTCCGCGCCGCTGATTAAGGCCGCGCTTGACGACGCCCGGGGCGTCGGCAAGCAAGTCATTGCTTCCTGCTCCGCAGTGGCGCACTTTATAGAAAAGAATCCCGAATACCGCGACCTACTGCGCCCAGAAGGCATATAAAAAGCGGCCCACAGTTGCCTGTGAGCCGCTGGGAGAGAATTTAGATGTAGTAGTCGGGGTCAACCAGTTTGATGCGCTCATTCGGGTTGCGTGGACGGTTCTTGGCCGGAATGCCCACCGCGATATTTTCGGCGGGAACATCCTTCGTCACCACGGCATTGGCGCCAATGGCCGAACCTTCACCGATCGTAATGGGGCCGAGCACCTTGGCGCCCGCACCGATAGTGACATTGTCTTCGATAGTGGGGTGGCGCTTGGTCTGGGTAAGGACCTGGCCGCCGAGGGTGACGCCATGGTAGAGCATGACGCCATCGCCAATCTCTGCGGTTTCACCAATGACGATGCCCATGCCATGGTCAATAAAGAACCGGCGGCCGATAGTGGCGCCAGGGTGGATCTCCACGCCGGTAAAGAAGCGGTTAATCTGCGCCAAGATGCGCGCGGGCCCGCGCAGCCCGCGCTTCCACATCCAGTGCGAAATGCGGTGAGACCACACCGCGTGGAGACCGGAGTAAACTACTGCATTTTCGACGTCGCCACGTGCGGCCGGATCGTGATCTCTTGCATTTGCTAAGTCTTCACGGATGTAGCTCATAATGTTCATGCCCACATAGTACTGGCATAAAAAAGGCACCCGCCAAGGTTGGCGGGTGCTTTTATTCAAGCGAAGTAATTTAAGCTTCGCGGATGTCCTCGAAGAGGATGGTGGAGACGTAGCGCTCACCGAAGTCCGGCAGGACAACCACGATGGTCTTGCCCTCGAACTCTGGGCGCTCCGCCAGCTTCAGAGCTGCGGAAACGTTGGCGCCGGCGGAGATGCCAACCAGCAGGCCTTCCTGGGTAGCCAGGTCGCGGGATGCCTTGATGGACTCCTCGGTGGTGGCGGTAAAGACTTCGTCGAGAAGCTCGCGGTCAAGTACCTCAGGAACGAAGTTAGCGCCGATGCCCTGAATCTTGTGCGGGCCAGCGTGGCCTTCAGACAGGACAGGGGAATCGGACGGCTCAACCGCAGCCAAGTGCAGGTCCGGGTTCTTGGACTTCAGGAAGCGGCCCACACCGGTAACGGTGCCGCCGGTGCCTACGCCAGCAACGAAGGCGTCAACCTTACCCTCGGCGTCTTCCCAAATCTCTGGGCCGGTGGTTTCCTCGTGAATCTTCGGGTTTGCCTCGTTGGCGAACTGTGCGGCAAGGATGGCGTTATCGGTCTCGGCGACGATTTCATTCGCCTTGTCGACGGCTCCCTGCATGCCAGCCGCACCAGGGGTCAGTACGATTTCTGCGCCGTAAGCGCGCAGCAGCACCTTGCGCTCATTGGACATGGTCTCCGGCATGGTCAGAATGACCTTGTAGCCCAAGGTGGCGCCAGCCAGCGCCAGGGCGATGCCGGTATTGCCGGAGGTGGCCTCCACGATGGTGCCGCCCGGCTTGAGCTGGCCGGACTTTTCAGCGGCCTCAACGATGGCCTTGCCGATACGGTCCTTGACGGAATTTGCCGGGTTAAAAGACTCCACCTTGGCAAGCACGGTAGCGCCCTTGCCCTCGGTAAGGCGGTTCAGGCGGACCAGTGGCGTGCCGCCGATGGTTTCCATGATGTTGTTGTAGACAGCCATTTTGTGGACTCCTTTGGGAATCAGATTTGGGTTCAAATCGCGTACAACGCAAGCGTACACTACACAAGTAGACCAGTCAGTATATAAATTCTAGACCGGGCATTCGGGCATTTCATGTGGGATTGCAGCGCCGGATAAGGCGAGGGCGATTTCGAATTACCCCCACATGCTGTCTATACTTCCACTCAGTTGCCCGCTGGTCCCCAAATTCCCGGGGGAGGACGGGTACACCTGCTTGGTTACCCCCGACGAGGAAAGAGTCTCATGGAGTCGCATCGCCTCAAAGATGATGAAGAATCCGTACGCGCGGCCCTGTCGTCCCTGAAGACCGCTACAGGTATTCCGGTGACGATGTACGCCACGCTGCTGCCCGATAATCGCCTGCAGATTACACAGTGGGTGGGGCTACGCACCCCAGCGCTGCAGAATCTGATCATTGACTCTGGCGTCGGTGTAGGTGGGCGAGTGGTCAGCACTCGCCGCGCGGTAGGTGTATCCGATTACACTCGTGCCACCACCATTTCGCACGAGAACGACCGCGTGATCCAAGACGAAGGCCTGCACTCTATCGTGGCCGTGCCCGTTACGGTGCAGCGCGAAATTCGCGGCGTCCTCTACGTAGGCGTGCACTCCCCAGTTCGTTTGGGCGATAAGGTCATTGAAGAAGTGACGATGACCGCGCGCACCCTCGAGCAAGACCTGGCCGTTAATTCCGCCATGCGACGTGCCGATGGGTCCAAGGGTGGAGCGGCTCGGGGCCACGTCATGAACGGTGCCGAGTGGGAACAGGTCCGCTCCACCCACTCCAAGCTGCGCATGTTGGCCAACCGCGTAGAAGACGAAGAACTGCGCAAGGAGCTAGAGACGCTGTGTGACCAGATGGTCTCGCCGGTGCGCGTGAAGCAATCCACCAAGCTCTCCGCCCGCGAGCTCGACGTGCTCTCTTGTGTGGCCCTAGGCCACACCAACGTAGAAGCAGCTGAGGAAATGGGGATCGGCGCAGAAACCGTGAAGTCTTATTTGCGCTCGGTAATGCGCAAACTCGGTGCGCATACCCGCTACGAGGCGGTTAATGCCGCCCGTCGCATCGGCGCGTTGCCTTAAGAACCGGTAGCGTAGGCAGTTGTGAAAGATCAGTTTATTGTTTCCGGCGGTGCCCGCCTTGAGGGCACCGTTAAAGTAGATGGCGCAAAAAATAGCGTCTTGAAGCTCATGGCCGCATCCTTGCTGGCAGAGGGCACTACGACGCTGACCAACTGCCCAGAAATTCTGGACGTCCCCCTCATGAAGAAGGTTCTTGAGGGGCTCGGCTGCGAGGTAGTCATCGAGGGCTCTGAGGTCCGGATTACTACCCCTGCACAGCCGCAATCCAACGCGGATTTCGACGCGGTCCGCCAATTCCGCGCATCCGTCTGCGTGCTCGGGCCTTTGACGTCACGCTGTGGCCACGCAAAAGTAGCGTTGCCCGGTGGTGACGCGATTGGTTCCCGTCCGCTCGATATGCACCAGACCGGCTTAGAGAAGCTCGGCGCCACCACCCGTATTGAGCATGGTGCCGTCGTGGCAGAGGCTACGCACCTGCGTGGTGCGAATATCCGCCTAGACTTCCCGTCCGTAGGCGCAACCGAAAATATCCTTACCGCTGCGGTTCTCGCCGAAGGCGAAACCGTCCTCCATAATGCAGCTCGCGAGCCGGAAATCGTCGATCTGTGCACCATGCTCAAGTCCATGGGTGCCGACATCGAGGGTGAGGGAAGCTCGGTGGTGACCATCCGCGGCGTCGATAAGCTGCAGCCCGCCCAGCATGAGGTTATTGGTGACCGAATTGTGGCAGGCACGTGGGCGTATGCTGCAGCCATGACCCAGGGTGATATCACCGTGGGTGGAATTTCCCCGCGCCACCTGCACCTGCCGCTAGAAAAGCTGAAGTCCGCCGGCGCGGAACTAGAGACCTATGAGAATGGTTTCCGCGTGCGCATGGACCAGCGACCACAGGCTGTGGACTACCAGACCCTCCCATTTCCGGGATTTCCCACCGACCTGCAGCCGATGGCTATTGGCATCTCTGCTATTGCGGACGGAACGACCGTCATTACGGAGAATGTCTTTGAATCCCGTTTCCGGTTTGTGGATGAAATGCTGCGCTTGGGTGCCGACGCCCAGGTTGACGGCCACCATGTAGTAGTCCGCGGTAAAGAACGACTCTCTTCTACTCACGTGTGGAGTTCCGATATCCGTGCGGGTGCCGGTCTTGTACTTTCTGCACTATGTGCGGATGAGACCACTACGGTCCACGATGTTTTCCACATCGACCGCGGATATCCCAACTTTGTAGAAAATCTGCAGCGCCTCGGTGCCACAATTGAAAGAACTCAAGAAGAAGAGCTCTTTTAACGACATCCCCAGCACACCTTTATCCGTTGTGTGCTGGGGATTTGGCATTGTTGAAGCGGGTGGACTACATTAATCCAAGTCGCCGCGAGGTAGCCGGGAGGTTACTTCTTTGCGAATTTTGTACGGGCTTGGTTCAAGGATTTGACAGGGTTCATTGAGTTGAGTAAGTTTGTACGAGCCGCCAACGAGAGGTTAACTGGAAGTTAATTTTTTGTGGTGTGCGGATGATGTTTGAGAACTCAATAGTGTGCCAATGTACTTTTTATTTTTTGTGTGCATGGTTGTGTGTTGATTGGTTTG